>NZ_JBTVYK010000030.1:0-83608 GCF_054788135.1 Streptomyces sp. O3 | reverse complement strand
CAGTTCCCTGGGCTTTCCTCCGGGCGCTTCCCTTCGGTGTTTCGTTCTTGCGTTTCCGACTCTATCAGACTCTTTCGTGTCCGATTTCCTCGGTGCCTTCCCGGTTCCCGCTCTCGCGTTTCCCTTTCCGGCGGCTCCGACTCTATCAGATCCTTTCGGGCCTGACTCCCAGTCAGAAGGGCTTGTCCTCACGGCCGTTGGGCCGTTCCGACGAGTGAGACTTTAGCGGAATCCCGGCCTCGAACCTAATCGAGTCCCGCCCTTTCGAACGCGGATTCCTCATTCCGCAAAGGCGCACGAAAACAAGCCCACGGTTGAGCATGGGTGGTTCTCATAGATCTTGCGGGATGGCTGTCCGGGGACCGACCAGGAGTCGGCGCTCACGTCGGACAACTCGGAGAACACTACGGAGCGGCCATGGGGGTGTCAACTTGGCGCGGCGGGGGCACTCGCGCGGTCGGTCAGCCGTTGCCGGAGGCCAGTTCTCTGCTGCGGTCGCGGGCCGCTTCCAGAGCGGCGATGAGGGCGGCTCGTACGCCGTGGTTCTCCAGCTCGCGGATGGCGTTGATGGTCGTGCCGGCGGGTGAGGTGACGTTCTCGCGGAGCTTGACCGGGTGTTCGCCGCTGTCGCGGAGCATCACGGCCGCGCCGATCGCGGCCTGGACGATCAGGTCGTGGGCCTTGTCGCGGGGCAGGCCGAGGAGGATGCCCGCGTCGGTCATGGCCTCGACCAGGAAGTAGAAGTACGCCGGGCCCGAGCCGGAGAGCGCGGTGCAGGCGTCCTGCTGGGCCTCGGGGACGCGGAGGGTCTTGCCCACGCCGCCGAAGATCTCCTCGGCGTGGGCGAGGTGCTCGGCGGTGGCGTGGCTTCCCGCCGAGATGACGGACATGGCCTCGTCGACCAGGGCCGGGGTGTTCGTCATGACGCGCACGACGGGGGTGTTCGGGGCCAGCCGTTCCTCGAAGTACGAGGTGGGGATGCCTGCCGCGCCGCTGATGACCAGGCGGTCGGCGGGGACGTGCGGGGCGAGCTCGTCCATCAGGGTGCCCATGTCCTGCGGCTTGACTGTGAGGATGAGGGTGTCGGCGGTCTTCGCGGCCTCCACGTTGCTGACGGAGGTGACGCCGTAGCGGGTGCGGAGCTCATCGGCGCGCTCCTGGCGGCGGGCGGTGACCAGCAGGTCACTGGGGGCCCAGCCGGCCCGGATCATTCCGCTGAGCAGGGCCTCGCCGATCTTGCCGGTGCCGAGCACGGCGACTTTCTGGGTCATGTCGGGTTCGCCCTCCGGGGTGCTGGTGTCGCGTCCGGGGCCATCCTCGCACCGGGAGTGTGGCTGGGGACGGCGTGTCCGATGCGCGGTATGTACGGGTACGCGCTCAGGGGGTGCGGCGGCGGAGGGTGGCCGCGCCCAGAGCGAGTACCAGGAGGGCGCAGAGGGCGACGATCACGATGTCGCGGACGAAGTCGGCGGTGATGTCCGGGTGGCGCAGGACTTCGTTCATGCCGTCGACCGCGTAGGACATGGGCAGGACGTTGGAGATCTTCTCCAGGATCGGCTGCATGTTCTCGCGGGCGGTGAACAGGCCGCAGAGGACGAGCTGGGGGAAGATCACGGCGGGCATGAACTGGACCGCCTGGAACTCGGACGACGCGAAGGCCGAGACGAAGAGGCCGAGCGCGGTGCCGAGGATCGCGTCGAGCAGCGCGACCAGGAGGAGCAGCCAGGGGCTGCCGATCACGTCGAGGCCGAGTGCCCAGAGGGCGAGGCCGGTGGCGAGGAGCGACTGGACGACGGCCAGGGCCCCGAACGCGAGGGCGTAGCCGACGATCAGGTCGGCCTTGCCCAGGGGCATGGCGAGCAGGCGTTCCAGGGTGCCCGATCGGCGTTCGCGCAGGGTGGCGATCGAGGTCAGCAGGAACATCGTGATCAGCGGGAAGATGCCGAGCAGGGAGGCGCCGATGTTGTTGAAGACGCCTGGGCTGCCGTCGAAGACGTACCGGAGCAGGAGCAGCATCACGCTGGGGACCAGGAGCATCAGCGCGATGGAGCGCGGGTCGTGGAGCAGCTGGCGCAGGACGCGTGCGGCGGTGGCGAGGGTCCGGGGAGCGGAGAGTACGGCGGTGTTCGCGGTGTTCGCGGTGTTCATTGTGTGGGCTCCTTGCTGGCGTCCGCCTGGGCCGCTTTGCGGGCGGCCGCCTCGTCGACCAAGTGGAGGAAGGCACCCTCGACGGTTTCGGTGTCCATGCGGTGGCGCAGGGCGTCCGGGGTGTCGTCCGCGAGGAGTTCGCCCTCGCGCAGCAGGAGCAGGCGGTGGCAGCGCTCGGCCTCGTCCATGACGTGGGACGAGACGAGGAGGGTGGTGCCGCCGCTGGCGATGTCGGTGAAGAGGTTCCACAGGTCGCGGCGGAGTACGGGGTCGAGGCCGACGGTCGGTTCGTCGAGTACCAGCAGTTCGGGGCTGCCGAGCAGGGCGACCGCGAGGGACGCGCGGCTGCGCTGGCCGCCGGAGAGGTTCCCGGCGAGCGCGTCGGCGTGTGAGGCGAGGTCGACGTCGGCGATCGCGCGGGTGACGTGCTCGCGGCGACGGGCGGCGGCCGCGCGGCCGGGGTCGAGGATCGCCGCGAAGTAGTCGAGGTTCTGGCGGACGGTCAGGTCGTCGTAGACGGACGGCGCCTGCGTGACGTAGCCGATGCGGGAGCGCAGCCGGGCGTCGCCCGCGGGGTGGCCGAGCACCTCCAGGGTGCCGGTGACCTTGGCCTGGGTGCCCATGATCGCCCGCATCAGGGTCGACTTTCCGCAGCCGGACGGGCCGAGGAGGCCGGTGATCTGCCCTCTCGGCACGGTGAAGTCGAGGCCGCGGAGCACTTCGCGCGGGCCGCGGACGACGGTGAGGCCCGCGGCGCGGATGGCGACGACGGGCCGGGTGCCAGCCGACCTGTCCGGCGTGCTGTCCGGCACACGGTTCGGCACCCCGTCCGCAAAATTCATCATGTGATGAATAATGCGTCGGGCGTCGCCTCGCGTCAAGCCGGGCGGCCGGTGCGCCGCCCACCGCGGGAAGCGGTCGGCGGTCAGCGGTCGGCGGTCAGCGGTGCGTGACGGTGAGGTCCAGGACGTACGGCTCGTCGACCACGCCGTCGGGGAACGCGCGCAGTACACGCTCGCGCTCGTCCGCCAGCACCGGCGCCGCCCGCTCGGGTCCGAGCGCCGCGAAGTAGGACCTGCTGCCGAGGTGCGCCAGGTGGACGTCGACGGGGACGCGGCGGGTCCAGCGCAGCCGCCGGGACACCGGCTGGCCGGGGGCGAGCCGGGTGATGATCTCCGCCACCCGGACGCTCAGCTCGTTCGTGTGATAGCCGGGCAGCCTGCGCCTGAGCCGGGCCTCCTGCTCGGCGGCCCAGTCGACATCGGGGTCGGGCTGGTTCCACCACAGGGCGAGCGCGCCGCCCGGCGCCAGGACCCGCAGGGCCTCCGGAACGGAGCGCTCCGGGTCGGTCCAGTGCCAGGCCTGGGCGTAGGTGATCAGATCGGCGCTGCGGTCGGCGAACGGCAGGGCGTCACCCACCGCGCGTACGAGCGGGACGTCGGGCAGGACCTCGCGGAGCTGGGCGCCCATCTCGGGGCCGGGCTCGACCGCGATGACGCTGGCTCCGCGTTCGGCGAGCAGGCGGGTCGCGATGCCGGTGCCCGCGCCCACGTCCAGGACGCGCGCGCCGCGCAGAGGACGTGCGGTCAGTTCCTCGATCGCGTCCAGGAGTGCGGGGGGATAGCCGGGACGGGCAGTGGCGTACTGGGGGGCGACCGCGTCAAAAGACAATGCGTAATCAGTCATGCACCCATCGTGCCGGCCTGATTAGTTCATTTCTTGCGCTTTGGCTTCTTTGTTCGAGCCTGCGGGTTGCCCGCGCGGCGGGCCTGGCGGCGTTCGTACTGGTCGCGGGCTGTCTCGTACTCGGCGCGGCGGAGCTTCTCGCCGGGCGCCTCGACCAGCGAGCGGAAGAAATAGGCGAGAAGTGCGCCGACGAAGCCGATCGCCATCATGCTGCGCAGCGACTGCTGGGTCTGCGGGTCGAGGCGCTTGCCGTACGACTCCCAGGTGCGGCGGAACGCGATCGCGCTGCACACCGCGAACATCACCACGACCAACACGCCGACGAAGCTGCCGATCTGCGCGATCTGCAGCCCCTCATAGCCGAACCGCAGGGCCAGGCAGCCGATCGCCGCGAGGGCCAGTGCGCCGACGGCGACGCCGACGCGGCGCAGCGCGTAACGGCCGTCGTGGTCGACCCAGGTCGTGCCGAAGAACCGGATCTCCTCGGGCTCGGGGCCACCGGACGAGCCGGGGGCACCGGGGACGCCGGAGGCGCTGGGGGTGCGGCTGGTGTCGGGTTCGTCGCTCACGCCGTCGATTATCCCCGGTGCCCGGCACCCGGTGCCCCCGGTACAGGTCAGCCCAGCTTGGTGACGTCTCGTACCGCGCCCTTGTCGGCGCTGGTGGCCATGGCCGCGTACGCCTTCAGAGCCTGTGAGACCTTGCGCTCGCGGGACTTGGGCGCGTAGACGCCGTCCAGGGCGGTGCGGCGGGCGGCCAGCTCCTCGTCGGAGACGAGCAGCTCGATGGAGCGGTTCGGGATGTCGATACGGATCCGGTCGCCGTCCCGCACCAGCGCGATCGCGCCGCCCGACGCGGCCTCCGGCGACGCGTGACCGATGGACAGGCCGGACGTACCGCCGGAGAAACGGCCGTCGGTGACCAGCGCGCAGGCCTTGCCCAGGCCGCGGCCCTTGAGGAAGGACGTCGGGTAGAGCATCTCCTGCATGCCCGGACCGCCCTTGGGGCCCTCGTAGCGGATGACGACGACGTCGCCTTCCTTGACCCCCTTGTTGAGGATCTTGTCGACGGCCTCTTCCTGCGAGTCGCAGACCACGGCCGGGCCCTCGAAGGTCCAGATCGACTCGTCGACGCCCGCGGTCTTCACGACGCAGCCGTCGACCGCCAGATTGCCCTTCAACACGGCGAGGCCGCCGTCCTTGGAGTACGCGTGCTCGACCGAGCGGATGCAGCCGCCCTCGGCGTCGGTGTCCAGGGACTCCCAGCGCTCGGACTGCGAGAAGGCGGTCGCGGAGCGGACGCAGCCGGGGGCCGCGTGCCACAGCTCGACGGCCTCGGCGGACGGGGAGCCGCCGCGTACGTCCCAGGTCTTGAGCCACTCGGCGAGCGAGTCGGCGTGCACGCTGTGCACGCCCTCGTTCAGCAGGCCGCCGCGGTAGAGCTCGCCGAGGATCGCGGGGATGCCGCCCGCGCGGTGCACGTCCTCCATGTAGTACGTGCCGCCGGGCGCCACGTTCGGGGCGACCTTGGCCAGGCAGGGGACCCGCCGGGAGATCTCGTCCATGTCGGCCAGGCCGTAGTCGGCCTCGGCCTCCTGGGCGGCGGCCAGCAGGTGCAGGATCGTGTTGGTCGAGCCGCCCATGGCGATGTCCAGGGCCATCGCGTTCTCGAAGGCTTCGCGGGTGGCGATGGCGCGCGGCAGGACCGTCTCGTCGCCCTGCTCGTAGTGGCGCTCGGCCAGCTCGACGACCGTGCGGCCCGCGTTCTCGTACAGGGCCCTGCGGGCGGTGTGCGTGGCGAGCACCGAGCCGTTGCCGGGCAGGGACAGGCCGATCGCCTCGGTGAGGCAGTTCATCGAGTTGGCCGTGAACATGCCCGAGCAGGAGCCGCAGGTCGGGCAGGCGTTCTCCTCGATACGGAGGATGTCCGCGTCCGAGACCTTGTCGTCCACGGCGTCGACGATCGCGTTGACCAGGTCCAGCTTGCGGACCGTGCCGTCCACGAGGGTGGCCTGGCCCGCCTCCATGGGACCGCCGGAGACGAAGACCGTGGGGATGTTGAGGCGCAGGGCGGCCATCAGCATGCCGGGGGTGATCTTGTCGCAGTTGGAGATGCAGATCAGGGCGTCCGCGCAGTGCGCCTCGACCATGTACTCGACCGAGTCCGCGATCAGGTCGCGGGACGGCAGCGAGTACAGCATGCCGCCGTGGCCCATCGCGATGCCGTCGTCGACCGCGATGGTGTTGAACTCGCGCGGGACGGCGCCCGCGGCCTGGATCGCCTCGCTGACGATCCGGCCGACCGGCGCCAGGTGGGTGTGGCCGGGGACGAACTCGGTGAAGGAGTTGGCGACCGCGACGATCGGCTTGCCGATGTCCTCGCTGGCTACGCCCGACGCCCGCATAAGGGCGCGGGCGCCCGCCATGTTGCGGCCGTGGGTGACTGTGCGGGACCTCAGCTCGGGCATCGTCGCTCGCTCCTTCAGGCGGGTAAGGCTGCTGCCGAGCCTACGCCGTCCATCCAAGATCCGGACGGCATGTCCGGAATGCGGGACAGCTGGCTCGCTGGGCGGTCACTTCTCGGTCAGGTAGCGCTGGAGAGTCGGCGCGACCATCGCGATGATCTCCTCCGGGTCCGCGGACGCGAGCGGCTCCACCTGGAGCACGTACCGCAGCACCGCGATGCCCACCATGTGCGAGGCCGCCAGCTCCGCGCGGAACTTCGGGTTCGGTACGTCCAGGTCCGCCGCGACCCGCTCCAGCACCCGGCGCAGCACGAACGCGCGCAGCACCTTCGCGGCCGCCTCGTGGGTCACCGCCGAGCGGATCACCGCGAGCAGGGGCTTACGGGTCGCGGGGTTCTCCCAGACGGACAGGAAGAAGCGGGCCAGCCGCTCGCCGACCCCCTCGGGGCCTTCCGCCAGTACGTCCGTGACCACCAGCGTCGGCTCGAAGGACACCTCGATGGCCGCCGCGAAGATCTCGTCCTTGGTGCCGAAGTAGTGATGGACCAGGGCCGGGTCCACGCCCGCGGCCTTGGCGATGCCGCGTACCGAGGTCTTGTCGTAGCCGCGCTCGGCGAACTCCTCGCGGGCCGCGGTCAGGATGCGGTCGCGGGTCGCGGGCGTGTCCGCGGACTCCGTACGGGGTGGACGGCCCCGGCGGCGGGGGGCCGCGGCGCTCATGACGGCTCCGTGGACGCGCGGAGGGTGGTGGGGGTGGCGGGAGTGGTGGGGGTTGCGGGGGCGGGGGCGGGGGCGGCCGGTGAGGCGGCGGACGCCAGGTGCCGCCGGGTGAAGGCCAGGGCCTCCGCCAGGTCGGTCTCGCGTTCGGCGCTGGACATCGCGCGCCGGGTGTTGACCTCGACCACCACATGGCCGTCGAAGCCGGTGCGGGCGAGGCGTTCCAGGAGTTCGGCGCAGGGCTGGGCGCCGCGTCCGGGCACCAGGTGCTCGTCCTTGGCGGAGCCGTTGCCGTCCGCGAGGTGCACGTGGGCGAGCCGGTCGCCCATGCGGTCGACCATCTCCAGGGCCTCGGTGCGGGCGGTGGCGGTGTGCGAGAGGTCGACGGTGAAGTGCCGGTAGTCGTCCTTGGTCACGTCCCACTCGGGGGCGTACGCGAGCATCTCGCGGTCGCGGTAGCGCCACGGGTACATGTTCTCGACCGCGAAACGCACGTCGGTCTCCTCCGCCATGCGCCACAGGCCGCTGACGAAGTCGCGCGCGTACTGACGCTGCCAGCGGAACGGCGGGTGGACCACGACGGTGGACGCGCCCAGCTTCTCGGCCGCCGCCCTGGCCCGCTGGAGCTTCACCCAGGGGTCGGTCGACCAGACCCGCTGGGTGATCAGCAGGCAGGGCGCGTGCACGGCGAGCACGGGAACGCCGTGGTAGTCGGAGAGTCGGCGCAGGGCCTCGACGTCCTGGCTGACGGGGTCCGTCCAGACCATGACCTCGACGCCGTCGTAGCCCAGGCGTGCGGCGATCTCGAAGGCCGTCGCCGTTGACTCCGGGTAGACCGAGGCCGTCGACAGGGCGACCTTCGCGGCCGGGACGCGCACCACTGGTTCTGCCACGAGGGACAGCGTACGGGCCTGGGCGCGGCGGCCGAGCGGCACCCCGGCGTCGGAGCGACGCCCCGCACCAGAGCGACGCCCCGGCGTCAGAGCTGCGCCGCGGCGTCAGAGCGACGCCACCTGGTCTTCCCGTTCTTCCTGGTCTTCCGGCAGGTGGTCCAGGCGGCGCAGGATGACGCCCTCGCGCAGGGCCCAGGGGCAGATCTCCAGCGTCTCGACGCCGAACAGGTCCATCGCGCCCTCGGCGACCAGCGCACCGGCGAGCAGCTGTCCCGCCCGGCCCTCGGATACGCCCGGCAGCTCACCGCGCTCGCGCTCGGTCATCGCGGCCAGCCGCGGCACCCAGTCCTCCAGGGACCTGCGCTTGAGCTCGCGCTGTACGTAGAGCCCGTCGGCCGAGCGCGCGGCGCCCGCGAGCCGGGCGAGCTGCTTGAACGTCTTCGAGGTCGCCACCACGTGGTTCGGGCTGCCGAAGCGGCTGAACTCCCCGACCGTGCGGGCGATCTGCGCGCGTACATGGCGGCGCAGCGCCTTGACGTCCTGCGGGTCGGGCGGGTCGCCCGGCAGCCAGGCGGCGGTCAGCCGTCCCGCGCCGAGCGGCAGGGACACCGCGGCGTCCGGCTCCTCGTCGATGCCGTACGCGACCTCCAGGGAGCCGCCGCCGATGTCCAGCACCAGCAGCCGCCCGGCCGACCAGCCGAACCAGCGGCGGGCGGCGAGGAAGGTGAGCTTGGCCTCTTCCTCGCCGCTGAGCACCTGGAGGTCGACGCCGGTCTCGTCCCGGACGCGCTGGAGTACGACGTCGGCGTTGACCGCCTCGCGTACCGCCGACGTCGCGAAGGGCAGGACGTCCTCACAGCCCTTGTCCTCGGCGGCCTGGAGGGCGTCCTGGATGGTGACGATCAGCAGGTCGACGCCCTCGGGGCCGATGGCGCCGCCGGCGTCGAGAAGTTGCGCGAGCCGCAGCTCCGCCTTGTGCGAGTGCGCGGGGAGCGGGCGTGCGCCGGGGTGTGCGTCCACCACCAGCAGATGCACCGTGTTCGATCCCACGTCGAGGACACCGAGTCTCATAGGGAAAACGCTACTGCGCGTTCAGCGGCCGTCGGTCCACACGACCCCCGTGGCCCGCATACCCTTGCTAGGTGGCCAAGACGAAAAAGGCGAAGACCGACAAATCCTCCACGGGATCGAAGAAGGGGCGCGACGAGCGGGAGGACCAGCAGGGGGACGGGCAGGAAGACGAGCAGGGCCTGGACTTCGCACGGGCCTGGGTCGAGTTCCCCGACCCGGCCGACGACGAGCAGATCTTCCGCTGCGACCTGACCTGGCTGACGTCCCGCTGGCACTGCGTCTTCGGCAGTGGCTGCCAGGGCATCCAGGCGGGCCGCGCGGACGACGGCTGCTGCACGCTCGGCGCGCACTTCTCGGACGAGGAGGACGAGCAGCGGGTGGCGGGCCACGTGGCGAGGCTCACCCCCGACATCTGGCAGCACCACGCGGTCGGCGCCGCGAGCGGCTGGACCCAGGAGGACGAGGACGGCGACCGCCAGACCCGCCGCTACAACGGCTCCTGCATCTTCCAGAACCGCCCCGGCTTCGCGGGCGGCGCGGGCTGCTCACTGCACATTCTGGCGTTGCGGGAGGGCCGGGAGCCGCTGGAGACCAAGCCGGACGTCTGCTGGCAGCTGCCGGTGCGGCGCACCTACGAGTGGATCGACCGGCCCGACGACACTCGGGTGCTCCAGGTGTCGATCGGCGAGTACGACCGGCGGGGGTGGGGGCCGGGCGGGCACGACCTGCACTGGTGGTGCACCTCGGCGACGTCCGCGCACGGCGCGGGCGACCCGGTGTACGTCTCGTACCGGCCGGAGCTGACGGAGCTGATGGGCAAGGCGGCGTACGACCGGCTGGTCGAGCTGTGCGAGGCCCGCCTGGCGTCGCGGCTCCCGCTCCTGGCCCCGCATCCGGCGGATCCGCCGCGCTGACTTGAATTCAGCCCGTCCGGCGATTGAGGACGAGTCTCCAGGCGACTGGGGTCTGAGGGCTTGCCCGCCCCCGCCCGCCCGCCGAAGGTTCAGTCCGACGGGTCCGAGGGCGGCTCATCGCCCGGTGCGGAGTCGGTCGGCGACGGGTCGGGGTCCGGGTCGGGGTCCGGCTCCGGGTCGGGGTCAGGCTCGGACGGGGTCGGCGTCGGCGTCGGAGTGGGTGTCGGCGTCGGGTCGGGGTCGGACGGCGGCGGATCCGACGGCGTCGGGTCGGGATCAGACGGCGCCGGGGTCACCGGAGCGGGCGACGGGTCCGGGTCCGGGTCCGTGGGCGACGGACCGGACGGACGACCGTGACCGTCGATCACGATCACCGAGCCCCCCGGCCCCACCAGAACCCGCGCCCGCCACCGCCCGTCAGGCTGCCGCCCCTCGTCGACGTACACCTGGACCGTGACGGAATCCCCCGGCCGCAGCGACCCGGCCGACCGGCTCAGCCGAAGCCAGGACGCGCTGGTCCGCGCCGACCAGGAGACCGGCGAGCCGCCCGACGCCGTGAGGGTGATCACCGTCGTCGCGCCGTGCGGCCGCGCGTCGACGGTGAGTCGTCCAGGCCCCGTCCCGGCGGCCCGCGACGGCGGCGCGTCCGGGCTGACCACCTCGACCGAGACGTCCGGCGAGCGGCCCCCCGTCGGGCGGCCCGAGCCGGGCTCGGCGCGGGCGCTACCGGCGTTCTCGTACGCGTCCCGCCGCCGCTCGCCGCTGATCCCGTCGGGCCGGTCCCCCTCATGCGCGGAGATCCCGCCTGTCTCGTGTCCCTCTCCGGTGAGCGGCGCCCCCCGGTACGCCGCCCACACGGCGAGAACCGGCGCCGCCACCACCGTCGCCACGACGGTGGTCGTCACGGCACGCGCGCGTAGCCGGTCGCGCCGGGCGGCGTGGTCTTTGGGGTCCATCGGAAATCCGCGCCGATCGAAGCGCGGCGCCGCGCCACGCGCGCGTGCGCGTCCACGCGGCGCGCGCGCCATCGCGGCGCGGACGGCGTCCCGCGGCGCCGCGAGCACCGGGAGTTCCCTCGGCGTGACCGCGGTACCGGGCCAGGCCGCGGCCTCCGCGCGCTCGGCGGTGCGGCGGCAGCGCGGGCAGTCGTCCACATGCCGTACGAGTTCGAGGCGCAGGGCCGTGCCGAGCAGCACCTGATGGTCGCCCGTGAACCGGGCGGCGAACGGACAGGCGCCGGTCTCGACGACCGCGAGCGCGGCGCGGGTCCGCTCCACCTCGCAGGCCGCTGTGGCCAGCAGCTCCCGCGCGGCCGGGGGTTCGAGGCCGAGTACGGCGGCGACCTCGCCGGGCGCGAGCTGGTGGCGTACCGCCAACTCCAGGGCCTCACGCTGCTCGGGCGTGGTACCGGCGGCCTCCGGCCAGGCCAGCAGGGCCAGTTCACCCCTGCGGCGCTCGACATCTTCCGGGGCGGATTCCGGGGCGGATTCCGGATCGGATTCCGGGACCGACCGCGGGTCGGGCTGCGGGGCGGCGGCCGCCGCCCCCGGCCCATGCGCCCCTCGCGCCCCTCGTGCGCCCTGAGCCCCGTGCGCCCCCTGCCGTCGGCTCCTCGCGGCGGCCAGCTCCCGCAGACACACCCACCGGGCCAGCGCGTAGAACCAGGCCCTGCGCTCGCCTTCGCTCTCCGGGGCACGCGACAGACGCCGCTCGGCGAGCGCCAGGACCTCGCCGAGCGCCCCGGTCGCCGCGTCGTGATCACAGAGCACGGACAGGCAATAGGTGAACAGGCCGTCCAGATAGGGCTCGTAGTGGGCAGGGGGCGCCTGCGGGGCGGCATGGGGCGCACGACTGTGCGCCCGGTGTGCGCCGGTGGCGGGTGCGGGGTGCTCCGGGCTGCTGGTCGTCACCCGTGCGACCGTATGCGGCTGGTAAGGGACGGGTCCGGCCCCTTCAAAACGTTTAATCCTTACGGGTGAACAGATCCCTCAAAAGGGGACAGGAATCGTTCCTTCCGCGACTGGCGGCCCGGCGGAGTCCGCCAGGGGCCGTGCTGTCAGTGCGGCCGGTTACGGTTTCCGCATGGCTGCCCGTACGAAATCCGGCAACGCCGGGAAGCAACGACCGTCCTTCCGCTGCACCGAGTGCGGCTGGCAGACGGCCAAATGGCTCGGCCGCTGCCCCGAGTGCCAGGCGTGGGGCACGGTCGAGGAGTACGGCGCGCCCGCCGTCCGCACCACCGCGCCCGGCCGGGTCAGCAGCTCCGCGCTGCCCATCGGGCAGGTCGACGGCCGCCAGGCCACCGCGCGCTCCACCGGCGTCGACGAACTCGACCGCGTGCTGGGCGGCGGTCTGGTCCCCGGCGCCGTCGTGCTGCTCGCGGGCGAGCCGGGCGTCGGCAAGTCCACGCTTCTGCTGGACGTCGCGGCCAAGGCGGCCAGCGACGAGCACCGCACGCTCTATGTCACGGGCGAGGAGTCCGCGAGCCAGGTCAGACTGCGCGCCGACCGCATCGGCGCCATCGACGACCACCTCTATCTGGCCGCCGAGACCGACCTGGCCGCGGTGCTCGGGCATCTGGACCAGGTCAAGCCGTCCCTGCTCGTCCTGGACTCCGTCCAGACCGTGGCGTCCCCCGAGATCGACGGCGCGCCCGGCGGGATGGCACAGGTCCGCGAGGTCGCGGGCGCGCTGATCCGCGCCTCCAAGGAGCGCGGCATGTCCACGCTCCTGGTCGGCCATGTCACCAAGGACGGCGCGATCGCGGGCCCGCGGCTGCTGGAGCACCTGGTGGACGTCGTGCTGCAGTTCGAGGGCGACCGGCACGCCCGGCTGCGGCTGGTCCGCGGCGTCAAGAACCGCTACGGAACCACCGACGAGGTCGGCTGCTTCGAGCTGCACGACGAGGGCATCACCGGCCTCGCCGACCCCTCCGGGCTCTTCCTCACCCGCCGCGCCGAGCCCGTTCCCGGCACCTGTCTCACGGTCACCCTGGAGGGCCGCCGCCCCCTGGTCGCCGAGGTGCAGGCGCTCACGGTGGACTCGCAGATCCCCTCGCCCCGGCGTACGACCTCGGGCCTCGAGACCTCACGGGTCTCGATGATGCTGGCCGTCCTGGAGCAGCGCGGCCGGATCAGCGCGCTCGGCAAGCGCGACATCTACAGCGCCACGGTCGGCGGGGTGAAGCTCTCCGAGCCCGCCGCCGACCTCGCGGTCGCCCTCGCGCTGGCCTCCGCGGCCAGTGACACCCCGCTGCCCAAGAATCTCGTCGCGATCGGCGAAGTCGGTCTCGCGGGCGAGGTGAGACGGGTCACCGGGGTCCAGCGGCGGCTCGCCGAGGCGCACCGGCTCGGCTTCACCCACGCCCTCGTTCCCAGCGATCCGGGGAGGATCCCCACAGGGATGAAAGTGATCGAAGTAGCAGATATGGGAGAGGCGCTGCGAGCGCTGCCCAGGAGACGTCGGGCCGAGGCCCCGCGGGAGGCCGATGACCGCCGGTAGACTTTGCCCCGGTCTCGCCCATCCGTATGACGTTCCAGGGCGCCAGGGCCCGAGCCAAGTCGCGACCTGAGGAGTGCAGTGGCAGCCAACGACCGGGCGGCAGCTCCCGGCAAGCCAGGCGGGAGCTCCGGCGGCAAACCGGGCGCGAGCTCCGGCGGAAAGCCAGGGGCGAGCGCGAGCGGCAAACCGGGCGCGAGCTCCAGTACCGACCGGCTGATGCGTGCCTCGCTGAGCGCGGTCGCGCCCGGTACGGGCCTGCGGGACGGCCTGGAGCGCATCCTGCGCGGGAACACCGGCGGGCTCATCGTCCTGGGCTGGGACAAGACCGTCGAGTCGATGTGCACCGGCGGCTTCGTCCTGGACGTCGAGTTCACCGCGACCCGGCTGCGCGAGCTCTGCAAGCTGGACGGCGGCATCATCGTCGACAAGGACATCACCAAGATCCTGCGGGCCGGGGTCCAGCTGGTCCCCGACCCGACGATCCCCACCGAGGAGACCGGCACCCGGCACCGCACCGCGGACCGGGTGAGCAAGCAGGTGGGCTTCCCGGTCGTCTCGGTGTCCCAGTCCATGCGGCTGATCGCGCTCTACGTCGACGGCCAGCGCCGGGTGCTGGAGGACTCGGCCGCGATCCTCTCCCGCGCCAACCAGGCGCTGGCCACGCTGGAGCGGTACAAGCTGCGCCTCGACGAGGTGGCGGGCACGCTCTCCGCGCTGGAGATCGAGGACCTGGTCACGGTCCGGGACGTCACGGCGGTGGCGCAGCGTCTGGAGATGGTCCGCCGGATCGCCACCGAGATCGCCGAGTACGTGGTGGAACTGGGCACCGACGGGCGGCTGCTCGCGCTCCAGCTGGACGAGCTGATCGCGGGCGTCGAGCCCGAGCGCGAGCTGGTCGTACGCGACTACGTTCCGGAGCCGAGCGCGAAGCGGTCGCGTACGGTCCCCGAGGCGCTCGCCGAGCTGAACGCGCTCTCCCACACCGAGCTGCTCGAACTGCCCATCGTGGCCCGTGCGCTGGGCTACACCG
Source organism: Streptomyces sp. O3 (assembly GCF_054788135.1). Taxonomy (NCBI): domain Bacteria; kingdom Bacillati; phylum Actinomycetota; class Actinomycetes; order Kitasatosporales; family Streptomycetaceae; genus Streptomyces; species Streptomyces sp. O3. The sequence continues at coordinate 69,184 of NZ_JBTVYK010000030.1, read as the reverse complement.
GGTCGCCCGAGGCGCTGGACTCCGCGGTGTCGCCGCGTGGCTACCGGCTGCTGGCGAAGGTGCCGCGGCTGCCCGGCGCGATCATCGACCGGCTGGTCGAGCACTTCGGCGGCCTGCAGAAGCTGCTCGCGGCGAGCGTGGACGATCTCCAGACGGTGGACGGCGTCGGCGAGGCGCGCGCCCGGTCGGTGCGCGAGGGCCTGTCGCGGCTGGCGGAGTCGTCGATCCTCGAACGCTACGTCTAGGGCTCATTCTGAGCCTGTCCGGCGATTGAGGACATCTTTCAGGACTCGACCAGTTCGAAGGACGCGAAGGCCTTCGGGAAGCCCGGCGCCTTGGCTTCGGCCAGGTAGCGGCCGGGCTTCGCGGAGCCCGGCCGCGGCGTCGCGCACTCGGGCGCGCTCGCCGCGCGGTCCCACTTCACGGTGTGGGTGATCCGCTGCTCGCCCGGCACCCGCAGCAGCAGGCTGCCAGCGCCGCTCGGGCAGTCGTCCGACGCCCACAGCGGGTCGTCCGCCTCGACCGGCGTGATCGTCAGCACCACCCGCTTCGGGCCGAGATCGATCTTGCAGTCCTCGCCGGACGTGGACTCCACGATGAGTTCGAGCTCGGGCTTCTCGCCGGGCCGGTACTCCTTCTCGGCGCTGCGCAGCGTCAACTTGACGCCGCTGGCCGTGCAGTTGGCCAGCGTGGACCCCGCGGGCACCCGCTCACCCGCACTGCCGCCCGCACCGCTGCCCGAGCTCCCGCCCGCGCTCGCGCCGCCGCTGCCCTTGGCGTCGTCCCCGCCGGAACCCGAGCCGTCGCCGCCCGAGCCGCCGTCGGAGCCCGAACCGTCGCCGTCGCCGTCGCCGTCGTCACCGCCGCTGCCGTTGCCGCCCTCACCTGGCGCATCGCTCGACTCGTCCCGGCCGCCGGGGCGTTCGTCGATCGGGGTTCCGGAACCCGAGGGCCCAGGGGTGATCGACGGGGTGGGGCCGCCACCCTTGTCGTTGGCGCCGCTCGCGCCCGTACGGCCCTCCCCGCCAAGCGAACTGACGAGCCATACGACCAGCAGCAGCAACACCACGGCCGCGGACAGCAGAACGGCCCTCCGTCGCCAGTAGATGGAGGAGGGAAGCGGCCCGATCGGATTGCGCAGAGATCCCACGGCCCAAACTCTACGAGAGATCCGGCCCGACGCCCGCCCCACCCGCCGCCGCACACCACAAAGTTCCCGCAGATCATCATCCCGGTTAACGACCGCGCCACGCTGTCGTTAACCATGTACGCATGGACCCCAACACGCCCGTGGACACCTCAGGCCTCTATCGCGACGTCCTCAACTTCGCGCATGACACCCCCGAGTGGGTGCAGCACCTCGTCGAGATCTGGACCGAGGCCGGTCTGCTGATCCTCGTCGCGCTGTTCGTCGTGGCCTGGTGGCGGGCCCGGCGCGGGGATCCGCGCGCGCTGGCCCTCGCGGTGCTGGCCCCGCTGGCCACCGCGGTCGCGTATGTGTGCAGTGAGGCGCTGAAGTCTTGGTTCGACGAGGAGCGCCCCTGCCGGGCGGTGTCGGACGCCGCGAGCGCGCTGGTGCGGTGCCCGCCGCCCGGAGACTGGTCCTTCCCGAGCAACCACGCCACCATCGCGTGCGCCGCCGCGACGGCGCTGGCGCTCGCCTGGCGCGGCATCGGCTGGCTGACGCTGCCGATCGGGGTCCTGGTCGCCTTCTCGCGGGTGTTCCTCGGTGTCCACTACCCGCATGACGTGGCGGCCGGTCTGGTGCTCGGCGTGCTGGTGGTCTACCTGGTGGTGCGGCTGAGTACGCGGCCCATGACACGGGTGACGGAGGCGATGCGGGGGTCCGGCAGCGCCGCGGTGCGGTGGTTCGCGGGACCCGGTGCGGCGGCGGCGACGCCCGCGCCCGTACCCGCGCCCAGGGCGGACGCGGCGCACCAGCCGCACCAGCCGCACCAGCCGCACCAGCCGCACCAGGCTCAGCAGACCCTCCAGATCCGCCAGATCCGCCAGATCCGCCAGCAGCCGCACGCCCCGTACGCGCAGCCCGACCCGCGCACCGCCCCACCCCAGCACGCGCCCCGGCGCTGATCCCCGCGCCCGCCGCGCGCCCACGCCCCGCACTCACCCCGACGCACCCCGACGCACCGCGCCGCCCGACAGGGCCCAGGCCCTTGGGCCCCGCGCGGGCGGCCCCGTGGGAGGATCGCCCTGCCATGACTGCGACCGCACGCACCCCCGGACCCCAGCCCCAACCCCACGCCACCGCCACGGCCACGGCCACCGCCGACGTCATAGGCGAGGCGCCCACCGCGCTGCACACGCCCGTCATCGCGTGGTTCGCGCAGCACGCCCGCGACCTGCCCTGGCGCCGCCCCGACGCGGGCCCCTGGGCCGTGCTGGTCAGCGAGTTCATGCTCCAGCAGACCCCGGTCAGCCGGGTGCTCCCGGTGTACGAGGAGTGGCTGTCCCGCTGGCCGCGCCCCGCTGACCTGGCCAAGGAGCCGCCCGGCGAGGCGGTACGCGCCTGGGGCCGTCTCGGCTATCCCCGGCGGGCGCTGCGGCTGCACGGCGCGGCCCTGGCGATAACGGAACGGCACGGCGGCGACGTACCCACCCAGCACGCGCAGCTGCTCGCGCTGCCCGGAATCGGCGAGTACACCGCGGCGGCCGTGGCCTCGTTCGCGTACGCGCAGCGGCACCCGGTGCTCGACACCAATGTGCGCCGGGTCCTGGCCCGCGCCGTCAATGGCCTGCGCTACCCGCCGAACGCGACCACCGCGGCCGAGCGGAAGCTGGCCAGGGCGCTGCTGCCGGACGACGACGCCACCGCCGCGCGCTGGGCGGCCGCCTCGATGGAACTGGGCGCGCTCGTCTGCACGGCGCGGGGCGAGGACTGCGCGCGCTGCCCGATCGCCTCGCGGTGCGCCTGGCGGCTGGCCGGGAAACCGGAGCACGAGGGGCCGCCGCGCCGCGGGCAGACCTACGCGGGCACCGACCGGCAGGTACGCGGCAAACTGCTCGCCGTACTGCGCGAGGCGTCCACGCCCGTACCGGGGTCGGTACTCGACCGGGTGTGGGACGAGCCGGTGCAGCGGGCCCGCGCGCTGGACGGCCTGGTCGCCGACGGCCTGGTGGAGCCGCTGCCCGGCGGAACCTACCGACTGCCCCTGACCTAGCCCCTACATCACCCATAAAGGGCGCGACCGCATAAATGATTCGTAGGTTTTAGGCACCGCCTACCTTTGTTACACAACCGAGGGATAGCCGTGCCCCTGCCGAAGGCCTCGTCACAAAGGGCCGTTACACCTCATCCGTAGCTTCGTGGATGAGCCGGAGAACGATCCGGTTCCACGGCGCAAACGGAGGCGGTTGAGCATGGCGCACGGAGAGGTGCTCGAGTTCGAGGAGTACGTACGCACCCGGCAGGACGCCCTCCTGCGAAGTGCCCGCCGCCTCGTCCCCGATCCCGTGGACGCGCAGGACCTGCTCCAGACGGCGCTGGTACGGACGTACCACCGCTGGGACGGCATAGCCGACAAGCGCCTGGCGGACGCCTACCTCCGCCGTGTCATGATCAACACGCGTACGGAGTGGTGGCGGGCCCGCCGCATCGAGGAGGTGCCCACCGAGCAGCTCCCGGACGCGAGCGTCGACGACTCCGCCGAGCAGCACGCGGACCGTGCCCTCCTGATGGACGTCCTGAAGGTACTGGCGCCCAAGCAGCGCAGCGTGGTGGTGCTGCGACACTGGGAGCAGATGTCCACCGAGGAGACGGCCGCCGCACTGGGCATGTCGGCCGGTACGGTCAAGAGCACCCTGCACCGGGCGCTGGCCAGGCTCCGGCAGGAGCTGGAGAGCCGGGCCGCCGACGAGGCGGTCGGGCGGGTGCTGGAACGTGAGGAGCGGGAGCGTTGCGCGGCCTGAGAGGCGGCGACCCTGATCAACGTCGGGGTCGACAACGGGGGCGCCGAACGGGGCGACAACCGGGTCAACGGCGAGACCGGCGGCGGGCACGGCGGGCGGCGGGCACGGCGGTGGGCGGTCTCACCGTCGCCGCCCTGTTCACCGGATCGCTGGTCGCCTGCGGCACGGGAGGCACCGGCGCGCGCGACGAGGGCCCGGCGCACAGCACCGACCCGGCGGCCCAGGCCTCGCCGCTGCCCTCGCGCTCGGAGACGGTGCGGCGGGTGGACCCGGTCCGGCTGGTGATGGACGACCCGAAGGTCAGCGCGGACGTCAAGCGCGATCTGCAGCCCTGCGACGGGGACCGGAAGGAGTACCCGGTCGACGTGTCCTACGGCAATCTGACCGGAGGATCGGTGTCCGATGTCGTCGTGAACGTGCTGACCTGCGCCGACTCAGCAGGGATCGGCACCTATGTGTACCGCGAGGAGGGCAGGCGGTACACGAACGTGTTCATGTCCGAGCGGGCCCCGGTCTACTCCGAGATCGACCACGGCGAGCTGGTGGTCGTCACGCAGGTGTACCAGGACACCGACGTGGCGCTCGTTCCCTCCGCCGAGGAAGTGGTGACGTACCGGTGGCAGTCCGACCGGTTCGTCAAGCGCGACGTGATGTACAACGAGTACAGCGGTGCGGTCGGCGGGGAAGACCCGGCACCCGAGCGGAACTGACGAGAACGTACTACGTACTGCTGAACGCGCTACTGACGAGAACCCGCGAGAGCTGAGAGAACAGAGAGCAGCGGATGGCTGAGCAGACCCATGTCCTGTTCGTCGAGGACGACGACGTCATCCGCGAGGCCACGCAGCTCGCCCTGGAGCGCGACGGCTTCGTGGTGACCGCCATGCCCGACGGCCTCTCGGGCCTGGAGGCGTTCCGCAGCGACCAGCCGGACATCGCGCTGCTCGACGTGATGGTGCCGGGCCTGGACGGGGTCAGTCTGTGCCGCCGTATCCGGGACGAGTCCACCGTGCCGGTGATCATGCTCTCGGCGCGGGCCGACTCCATCGACGTGGTACTCGGCCTGGAGGCGGGCGCCGACGACTATGTGACCAAGCCGTTCGACGGCGCGGTCCTGGTCGCCCGTATCCGGGCGGTGCTGCGCCGCTTCGGGCACGCCGGAGGGCCCGGCGGCACGCAGGCGGCGGCCGAGGACGAACGGCGGGCGGCGACCGCGTCGGTGCTGAACTTCGGCGGCCTGGAGATCGACACCGAGGGCATGGAGGTGCGCCGTGACGGCGCTCCGGTGGCGCTGACGCCCACCGAGATGCGGCTGCTGCTTGAATTCTCGCACGCGCCCGGCACGGTGCTCTCGCGCGACAAGCTCCTGGAGCGGGTCTGGGACTACGGCTGGGGCGGGGACACCCGCGTCGTGGACGTCCATGTGCAGCGACTGCGCGCGAAGATCGGCCAGGACCGGATCGAAACGGTCCGCGGCTTCGGCTACAAGCTCAGGGGATGAAGCTGCTCAGGCTGCTCGGCAGGTTTCCCAGGGGGCTGCGCACGGGGCTGCGCTGGAAGATCAGTGTGGCGATCGCGGCGGTGGGCGCGCTGGTGGCGCTGGCGCTCAGCCTGGTCGTACACAACGCCGCGCGGGTCTCGATGCTGGACAACGCGCGCGATGTGCAGGACGAGCGCGTCCGGTACGCGCAGCGGATCTACGAGTCCACCGGGCGCACCCAGTTCGGCGCCAAGCTCGACGACCCGAAGCTGCCCGCCGAGCTGAAGGCGAAGGCGGCGGCGGGCCGGCGCGCCTCGTACGTACAGGAGCACGACGACGGGCCGCCCGACATCTGGGCCGCGACCCCGGTCAGCGGCGGCCGGGTCCTGTCGCTGCACACGCGGTTCACCGACCGCAGCGTCACCATGATCAGCGATCTCGACCAGGCGCTGTGGATCGGCTCCATCGCGGCCGTGTTCGGGGGCTGCGCGCTGGGGGTGCTGATCGGCGGGCAGGTGTCACGGCGGCTGCGCAAGGCCGCGACCGCGGCGCACGAGGTCGCGCAGGGCAACACCGACGTACGGGTGCGCGAGGCCATCGACGGGGTCGTGCGGGACGAGACCGACGACCTCGCCTACGCCGTGGACGCGATGGCGGACGCGCTGAAGCAGCGGTACGAGGCGGAGCGCCGGGTGACCGCGGACATCGCGCACGAGCTGCGCACCCCGGTCACCGGGCTGCTCACGGCGGCCGAGCTGCTGCCGCCCGGACGGCCGAGCGAGCTGGTCAAGGACCGGGCGCAGGCGATGCGCACCCTGGTCGAGGACGTTCTGGAAGTGGCGCGCCTGGACGGGGCGACCGAGCGGGCGGAGCTCCAGGAGATCGACCTGGGCGAGTTCGTCTCGCGGCGGATCGCGGCGCTGAACCCGGATGTCGCCGTGCAGGTGGTGCACGACTGGCGGGTGAGCACCGACCCGCGCCGCCTGGAGCGGATTCTCGGCAACCTGCTGGCCAACGCGGCGAAGCACGGCAAGCCGCCGGTCGAGGTCAGCGTCGAGGGCCGGGTGATCCGGGTACGGGACCACGGCACGGGCTTCCCGCCGGATCTGCTCGCCGACGGGCCGAGCCGCTTCAGGACCGGCAGCAGCGACCGCGCGGGGCACGGCCACGGCCTCGGCCTGACGATCGCGGCGGGCCAGGCGCGGGTGCTCGGCGCGCGGCTGACGTTCCGCAACGTCGGCCCGGACGGTGACGACGGCCCCGCGGAGGGGGCGGTCGCCGTGCTCTGGCTGCCGGAGCACGCGCCGACGAGCACGGGCAGCTTCCCGATCGTGCACCTGCCGGAGGACTGACCTCCGGCTTCGGGCCTCGGCCTCGGGGCGCGGGGCGTGGGGCTTGGGGCTCGGGGCGTGGGGCTCGGGGCTCGGGGCGTGGGGCTCGGGGCTCGGGGCGCGGTCGCTTAGAGCGACACGCCCTTGGAGCGGAGGAAGGTGACCGGGTTGATCGCCGAGCCGTAGTTCGGGGTGGTGCGGATCTCGAAGTGCAGGTGCGGGCCACTGGAGTTGCCGGTGTTGCCGGAGAGCGCGATCCGCTGCCCCGCCTTCACCTTCTGGCCGACCTTGACATTGATCTTCGACAGGTGGGCGTACTGCGAGTAGCGGCCGGTGGCGTGCTTGATCACCACGGCGTTGCCGTACGCGGGCCCGTCACCGGCGCCGTTCCCCCCGGCCTTGACGACGGTACCGGCGCCCACGGACTCGACTCGGGTGCCGACCGGCACCGCGAAGTCCTGGCCGGAGTGCTTGCTGGCCCACATGCTGCCGCCCTTGCCGTAGGTCGCGGTCAGCGTGTACGAGTCGACCGGGTCCGACCAGGCGGAGGCCTTCTTGGCCGCGGCCTTCTTGGCCGCGGCCTTCTTGGCCTTGGCCTTCGCCTGCTTGGCCTTCTTCTCCGCGGCGGCCTTCTTGGCGGCGGCCTTCTGCTGGGCCTCGGCCTGCTTCTTGATCGAGGCGGCGGCACCGGCCAGCGCCTCGCTCGCGCTCTTCTCGGCGGCCGCCGCGACCCCGGTCCCCAGCAGCGCCGACGTCCCCAGGCCGACGGCCACGACGGCGGCCCGCGTACGGAGCAGGGATGCGGCGGTGCGGTGGGACTTGGTGCGCTTCGACATCGCGGGGTGACCTCCGGGGCCGGACAAGAAGGGACCCGGCCGCGGGCACCCTTGCGGGAACCCCGAGACCGGGATGGCCATCCCTTGGTAACGCGCACCCCCATCACGGCCCAAACACCCCGTCTACTACCCAATCTCGTACACGGCCTCAGACACCGGTACGGCTCACCATGATCCATGCCTATCACTTAAAACCACCCAATTCGGTCACCCGAATGAGGTTTAATCCCACTTCGGGACCCTGCCGCAGGCCCGGCCGTCCGCCCCGGACCGCCCCCGGCCCCGCGCGGGACCAAGGTCCCTCCCGTTGCCCGCCGAAGGGCCCGGCTCCCCCGCCCATCCGCACCACTATTCCGCATAGTAACGGACAAATCGCCTGTGCGGCATGTCACCGGACGGCAAGATCCACCACCCGCCGAGTGTGACGCGGACTACGCTGACACCCGCCAACGGGGAGTCGGAGAGCGGGAGGGCACGGCATGGACGCCGCGATCACGGGTGCGGGCGTACGGATCGCGTCGAGCGTGGTGGTACCGCTGGTCAAGAGGCTCTTCGTAGACGAGGGGCCGGGCGCGGGCCTGGTCGACAAGCCGATCCGCGTCTCCCGGCTCGTCTCCTTCCGCGGCGAGAAACGCACCCTCGTCGAGGCCGACCTGCGCCGCCTCTCCGCCGAGCTGGTCAAGCAGGCCGTACGCGGCGGCGAGCGCCCCATACCGCCCGACGAGGAACAGGAGGTCGCCGACGCCCTGGCCCGCACCCTGCACGCCATCGGCGACCTGGACCTCAGCGACGTGGAGGCCGTGCGGCTCGGGCACGAGGCGTTCGCGGCCCGGCTGCGCCGCGCGAGCGGCGACGCCGCCCGGCACCTCTCGGCCGACGGGACCCGCCTCTACACCCGCCTGCTCGACACCGCGTCCCTGCACATCCTGCACTTCTTCACCCAGCGCTCGACCTTCGTGCCGCGCACCCTGGTCCAGCAGAGCCGCGGCCAGGCCGAGCTGATCGCCAAGGTCGACGAGCTGGTCGCCCGCACCCCCAGGCCGGACGGACGCGACACGGAGTTCGAGCGGCGCTACCTCGCCCACATCGCGAAGAAACACAGCAAGCTCACGATCTACGGGCTCGACCTGGCCAACTCTCCGGGGCGGTGGCCGCTGGACTCGGCGTACCTGAGCCTGGAGGCGACGGCGCCGGAGCTGACCAGGCGCGAGCTGGCCCGCCAGCTCCGCAGCTCCGCCGAGCGGTATCAGCAGTACCCCCAGTTCCTGGCGGCCAGGCTGAGCGACCGCACGTCCGAAGAGGACCGCGCCGACCCCCATCCCGATCCCGAGCTCGCGTTCGCGGCCCCCGAAGCCCGCCCCGCCGACCAGGCCCTGGCCAGCCACGAGCGCGTACTGCTGCGCGGCGAGGCCGGTTCCGGCAAGACCACCCTCGTCCAGTGGCTGGCCGTGAGCGCGACCCGCCAGGACCCCGACGACCGGATGGCGTACGTACACGACCGCGTCCCGTTCGTCCTCCCCCTGCGCACCCTCACCCGGCACGGCGAACGCCTCCCCTCCCCCAGGGACTTCCTGGCCGCCGTCGGCTCCCCGCTCGCCGGAACCCAGCCAGACGGCTGGGAGGCCCGCGTACTGGCCTCCGGCCGGGGCCTGGTCCTGGTCGACGGCATCGACGAGATCCCGGAGACCGAGCGCGCCCGCACCCGCACCTGGCTCAGCGACCTGATCGAGGCCTACCCGGACAACCGCTGGCTGGTGACCTCACGCCCGTCCGCCGTACGCGAGGACTGGCTCGCCGACGAGGGGTTCGCCGAGCTGACCCTCACCGAGATGAGCCGCGACGCCGTGACGGCGTTCATCCGGCGCTGGCACCAGGCCGCGCGCACGGGCGCGGCGGACGAGGACGCCGAGCTGCCCGCGTACGAGATCCAGCTCCTCGAAGCCGTACGCACCAAAACCGATCTGGGCCGTCTGGCCACCAACCCCCTGATGTGCGGCCTGATCTGCGCCCTGCACCGGGACCGGCGCGGCTTCCTCCCGCACGGCCGCAAGGACCTCTACACGGCGGCCCTCTCGATGCTCCTCACCCGCCGCGACCGCGAACGCGACATGCGCGTACCGGAGTTGCGCGAGGAGCCCCAGATCCAGCTCCTGCAACGCCTCGCGTACTGGCTGATCCGCAACGGCCGTACGTCGATGGACCGCACGCGCGCGGAGAGCATCATCCAGGACGCCCTGCCCGCCGTCCCGGAGGTGGCCGCGCTGGGCGACGCGGCGGCGGTCTACACCCACTTCCTGCACCGCAGCGGTCTGCTGCGCGAACCCGCCCCGGAAACGGTGGACTTCGTCCATCGCACCTTCCAGGACTTCCTCGGCGCACGGGCCGCCGTGGAGGACGGCGACTTCGGCGTCCTGGTCTCACACGCGGCGGACGACCAGTGGGAGGACGTCATCCGCATGGCCGTCGCCCACGCCCGCCCGCGCGAACGCGCGGAGATCATCGGCGAGTTGCTCGCGCACGGGGACGGCGCACCGGACCAGCGGACCCAGAGCCGCACCTACCTCCTGGCGGCCGCGTGCCTGGAGCACGCCACGGACCTGGCCGCGCCCGTACGGGAAGAGGTCGAGCACCGTACGTCGACTCTCATCCCGCCGCGCGACCCCGAGGCCGCCTGCGACCTCGCGGCGGTCGGCCCGATGGTGCTGGACCTGCTGCCCGGCCCGGAGGAACTGAGCGACGAGGACGCACACCACGTGGTGATCACCGCGACAGATGTGCGAGCAGACATCGCGATCCCTTTCCTCGCGCGGTTCGCCCAGTGCTCGTCCGTCTTCGCCCGCCGACAGCTGATGTGGGCCTGGGACCGGCACGAGTGCCGCCCGTACGCGGAGCAGATCATCGTCCATCTCGACGACGGCGAGACCCACTTCACCGTCCGCAAGGACGAACAGGTCGCGGAGATCCTGCGACTTGGACTCCGCCCGAAGCAACTGGACATCCGGGCCACGGTGTCCGCCGACGCCGCGTCCGAACTGATCACGGCCTGCACCCCCACGCTGCTACGGCTCTCCCTCCCGCCCGGCCGCCTCACCCCCGAGGCACGCGGCCCCGCCCTGCGCGACCTGGAGGTGCTCCGCCTCAACGAAATCGCCGAGCCCTGGAGCCTGACCGACTTCCCCGCCGAGGCCCCGCTGCGCGACCTCGTTTTCTTCGGCGCCCGCCGGTCTCTGACTGACCTGGGCCGCATCGGCCGCTGGCTGACGCTTGACTCGGCCGCCTTCGGCCGTGGCGACGGCCCGGACTCGGCAGAAGACTGGCAGGCCTTGGCCCAGCTGCCCCACCTCACCCAGCTGTACCTGACATCCTGCAGCCTCGCCCATGCGCCGTCCGGGCTGACCCTGCCCAGCGTCACGCAGCTGATACTGACCGACGTGGTCGGCTGGGCCCTCACAGTGAACCGGACCGCGCAGCTCTTCCCGCATCTCACGGACCTGCGTGTGGCCCGGCCCGCTTTCTCGCGGAGTATCGACCTCGGCCGTCTGCTCCCGCTCCGCCACCTCACTCGCGTGCACGTCTCGGGCGGTGAGGCAGACGGCCTGGAATCCCTCCCCGACCACATCGAAGTGCGCGTGCTCCCTTGACCCGTGACAGCCGCCTCACCGGGTGATCGGACGCGGGGCGGGACGTCGGCGTACCACCGCTGCCAGGGCCCCGGCGACGACCGACACGAGCAGCAGCGCGAGGCTCGTGAAGACCACGGGGTTCACCCAGCCGGGGGCGAGCTCGGTCGCCTCGCCGTCCGACGTGACGCACTGCGCGCCGACCGGCAGCGTCCAGCGCGTCACGACGCGTTCGCCCGGTGCGCCCTTCGCCGCACACATCTGATCCGGGTCCAGGATGTAGAACCCCGACATCACCCCCCACGCGTACGCGCCGAACGCCGCCGAGGCGGCCATGACCGCCACCAGGACACAGGTGGAGACACGCGGCAGGCGTCCGGCCAGGAACAGCCGCCGTTTGCAGGCTCGTCGGACGAGTACGACGCCTATGCCCAGGACGACGCAGGGCGCCAGAAACGGCGCGAGGAGCAGGGCCAAGAGCAAGATCATAAGAGCATCCACGCCTGTCCAGACATCGCCCGGACAGGGCCGGTTCCAAGGGCCGGTTCCCACCGGCTCGCCCTGGGCAGCACGCGAAGGGGGCCGCCCTGGAACCGGAGTTCCGGGGCGGCCCCCTTCGTGCCGCTCAGACGCTCAGACCTTCAGGCGCTCACGCGCCTGAACGCTTACGCGCGCGTCACGCGTCCTTCGTCAGGTTCGGGCCCGAGCCGCCCGTGGCCTGCTCGATGGGCGGGACGTCCGGCAGCGGGGACTTCTCCTCGCCGCGGAAGGTGAACTTCTGCTCGTCGCCCTCGCCCTCGGTGTCCACGACCACGATGTGGCCGGGGCGCAGCTCGCCGAAGAGGATCTTCTCCGAGAGGACGTCCTCGACGTCGCGCTGGATCGTCCGGCGCAGTGGCCGGGCGCCGAGCACCGGGTCGTAGCCGCGCTTGGCGAGCAGCGACTTGGCGGTCGAGCTGAGCTCGATGCCCATGTCGCGGTCCTTCAGGCGCTCGTCGACCTTGTCGATCATGAGGTCGACGATCTGGATGATGTCTTCCTCGGTGAGCTGGTGGAAGACCACGGTGTCGTCGACGCGGTTGAGGAACTCGGGGCGGAAGTGCTGCTTGAGCTCTTCGTTGACCTTGTTCTTCATGCGCTCGTAGTTGGTCTTCACATCGCCCTGGGCGGCGAAGCCCAGGTTGAAGCCCTTGGAGATGTCCCGCGTGCCGAGGTTGGTCGTCATGATGATGACCGTGTTCTTGAAGTCGACCACGCGGCCCTGGGAGTCGGTCAGGCGACCGTCCTCCAGGATCTGCAGGAGCGAGTTGAAGATGTCCGCGTGGGCCTTTTCGACCTCGTCGAAGAGAACCACGGAGAACGGCTTACGGCGCACCTTCTCGGTGAGCTGGCCGCCCTCTTCGTACCCGACATAGCCGGGAGGCGAGCCGAAGAGCCGCGAGACGGTGTGCTTCTCGCTGAACTCCGACATGTCGAGGGAGATCATCGCGTCTTCGTCGCCGAAGAGGAATTCGGCGAGGGTCTTCGACAGCTCCGTCTTACCGACGCCGGACGGACCGGCGAAGATGAAGGAACCACCGGGACGCTTGGGGTCCTTCAGACCGGCGCGGGTGCGGCGGATCGCCTGGGAGAGCGCCTTGATGGCGTCCTCCTGGCCGATGACGCGCTTGTGGAGCTCGTCCTCCATGCGCAGCAGGCGGCTGGACTCCTCCTCGGTCAGCTTGAAGACCGGGATGCCGGTGGCGGTGGCGAGGACTTCGGCGATCAGCTCGCCGTCGACCTCGGCGACGACGTCCATGTCGCCCGCCTTCCACTCCTTCTCCCGCTTGGCCTTGGCGGCCAGGAGCTGCTTCTCCTTGTCGCGCAGGGACGCGGCCTTCTCGAAGTCCTGGGAGTCGATGGCCGACTCCTTGTCCCGGCGGACTCCGGCGATCTTCTCGTCGAACTCGCGGAGGTCCGGCGGCGCGGTCATCCGGCGGATGCGCATCCGGGAACCGGCCTCGTCGATCAGGTCGATCGCCTTGTCCGGGAGGAAGCGGTCGGAGATGTACCGGTCGGCCAGGGTGGCGGCCTGCACGAGGGCCTCGTCCGTGATGGAGACGCGGTGGTGGGCCTCGTAGCGGTCGCGCAGACCCTTGAGGATCTCGATGGTGTGCGGCAGCGACGGCTCGGCGACCTGGATGGGCTGGAAGCGGCGCTCAAGCGCGGCGTCCTTCTCCAGGTACTTGCGGTACTCGTCGAGCGTGGTGGCGCCGATGGTCTGGAGCTCGCCGCGGGCGAGCATCGGCTTCAGGATCGAGGCGGCGTCGATCGCGCCCTCGGCGGCGCCCGCACCCACCAGGGTGTGGAGCTCGTCGATGAACAGGATGATGTCGCCGCGGGTGCGGATCTCCTTGAGGACCTTCTTCAGGCGCTCCTCGAAGTCACCGCGGTACCGGGAACCGGCGACGAGCGCGCCGAGGTCCAGGGTGTAGAGGTGCTTGTCCTTGAGGGTCTCGGGCACCTCGCCCTTGACGATGGCCTGGGCGAGGCCCTCGACGACGGCGGTCTTGCCGACGCCGGGCTCACCGATCAGGACCGGGTTGTTCTTCGTACGGCGGGACAGCACCTGCATGACCCGCTCGATCTCCTTCTCGCGCCCGATGACCGGGTCGAGCTTGGATTCGCGAGCGGCCTGCGTGAGGTTCCGGCCGAACTGGTCCAGGACGAGCGAGGTCGAGGGCGTGCCCTCGGCCGGGCCGCCGGCGGCGGCGGTCTCCTTGCCCTGGTAACCGGAGAGCAGCTGGATGACCTGCTGCCGCACTCGGTTGAGGTCTGCGCCCAGCTTGACCAGGACCTGGGCGGCGACGCCCTCGCCCTCGCGGATCAGGCCGAGCAGAATGTGCTCCGTGCCGATGTAGTTGTGGCCCAGTTGAAGGGCCTCGCGGAGCGACAGCTCCAGGACCTTCTTGGCACGGGGGGTGAAGGGGATGTGGCCGGACGGGGCCTGCTGCCCCTGGCCGATGATCTCCTCCACCTGCTGGCGGACCGCCTCGAGCGAAATCCCGAGGCTCTCCAGGGCCTTAGCGGCGACACCCTCACCCTCATGGATCAGGCCCAGGAGGATGTGCTCGGTGCCGATGTAGTTGTGGTTGAGCATCCGGGCTTCTTCCTGAGCCAGGACGACAACCCGCCGCGCGCGGTCGGTGAACCTCTCGAACATCGTTAATCGCTCCTCAGAGCGGTCAGGCAGTAAGGGGTCGGTCCCCTCCCTGTCCTTCCGCAGCTTAGTCCCGCAAGCGGGGACCGCTCATTCCAACTGCCGACACCCGTCCATGGCCTCCTGACCCCGAACGCCGACAACTACTCCAACCCGATGGTGCGAGACGATGTTCCCGCAGGCCAGGCAGTTACCCTCTTCTCCAGTACGCCGATGGCGAACGGGAGGCCGCCAGGCCAGCGTGTCGCCCCTCCCCACTAGGAATGTCTTACCCGTAGGGACTGACACTCCATGCGGCGCACCCCGGTTCCCTCCGCTACGGGCGAACAAGCTTGCGCCCCCGAACGCGCCCGTACGCCCCCATACCGGACACCCTACGCATCCATCGCGCCACCAAGCGTAACCATGGCGGCTCTCCGAAGTTGCTCCGGACATGGTGCACACGCCGCCCGCCTCCGTACCCGCACCGCGCGGCCCCCGCGGCGCGCGCGGCCCGCTCGCCGCGGGCGATCCGGTGCGGCAGTGGTACGAGACCGAGCTCGGCTGGGCGACGGCGCCGGGGCCGCCCGTACAGCTGCTGACCGGACTGCGCTTCGACGTCCTCCAGATGCCCGCCGACGCCGGGTACGCCGTCCTGCGGCGGCTCGGCGACGCGCTGGGCGCCAGCCCGGTCGCCTTGGCGGGCGACGCGGTGCAGCTGCTGGTCGCGGCGGGCAGCGCGGACGAGCTGCCGGGGCTGCTCGCCTGGCTGGAGTGGGGTTCGCTGGCGCGTGATCTGACCGCCTTCGGCGCGGGCGGCCGGATCACGGCGCCACCGCCTCCCACCGAGCCGGGCCCGCGGGGAGCCGTCCGCTGGCTGCGGACCCCCGAGCCGGGGCGCGAGGTCGAGCCGACGCTGCCGGCCTTCACCGGCTTCGCCCGCCGTGCGGACGCGGGCCAGGGCGCCTGCGCCGCGGGGGCCGACCTCGTACGGCTCGTGGACACGGCGGCCACACAGTGCCACCGCGCCCGGCTGCTACGCCCGCCCGTCGCTCAGCCGCCGTCCCGGTAGGACGGCGCTTCGCTCGGGCCGCTGCCGACCGCTCAGCCGTTGGCCTTCTCGTACGCCTCGCGGATGGAGGCGGGTACGCGGCCGCGGTCGTTGACCTCGTAGCCGTTCGCCTTCGCCCAGGCGCGGATCTGCGCGGTGTCCTGGCTGCCCGCGGCGGCGGTGGCGGCGCGCCCCTTGCCACGGCCCACGCGACCACCGGTGCGGCGGCCGCCCTTGACGTAGGACTCCAGTGCGCCGCGCAGCTTCTCCGCGTTGGCGGTGCTGAGGTCAATCTCGTACTGCTTGCCGTCCAACGCAAACGTCACGGTCTCGTCTGCCTCGCCGCCGTCGAGGTCATCGACAAGAAGGACCTGAACCTTCTGTGCCACCGGATTTCCCTTCATCGATAACTTCAGAGGCCGGTGTCAGCGGCGCGTCCGCGGCTGTTTCACCGTCTCCGGTTATATGGAGTACGTCGGAAAGCAAACCGCTTTTCCTCGGAAAACACAAACCCCTGGGGAGAAGACGACGGCCCAAGGACCCTTGAAACGTGCGCGTTTCGGACATAGCCACCGCGTCGGGTGTGCACCGTAACGGATCGGGAACGGAAAGCGCGCGGACGATCACAGGTGCAGAAGCATCCGACTGTTACCCAGGGTGTTCGGTTTCACTCGTTCGAGTCCGAGGAACTCGGCGACGCCTTCGTCATAGGAACGCAGCAGCTCGCTGTAGACATCTCCGTCGACCGGCGTCTCGCCAATCTCCACGAAGCCGTGCTTCGCGAAGAAGTCGACTTCAAAGGTGAGGCAGAATACCCGGCGCACACCGAGCCAGCGCGCGGTCTGGAGCAGCTTGCCGAGCAGCTGATGCCCCACGCCCGAGCCCTTGAGCTCGGGGTTCACCGCGAGGGTGCGCACCTCCGCCAGGTCCTCCCACATCACATGCAGCGCGCCACAGCCCACGACCTGCGCGTTGTCGTCGCGTTCCGCGACCCAGAACTCCTGGATGTCCTCGTAAAGCGTGACGGTCGCTTTGTCGAGCAGGATGCGTCGGCGCGCGTACGAGTCGAGGAGCTCGCGTACCGCTGGAACATCGCCGGTCCTCGCCCGGCGGATGGTGACGGCTTTGGCGGGGACATCGGGACCGGGATACGCGGGGAGCTCTTCGGACATGAGCGGACGCTATCGCTCTGTGCCGCCCCCCGCCGCTTCGGGGCTCTCGGAGCCCTTGGAGCCCTCAGGGCTCTCGGGGCTTCCGGAGCTTCCGGAGCTTCCGGGTCCGTCGGGGGTTCCGGAGGTTGCGGACGTCCCGGAGATCTCCGGGCTCTCCGGGCTCTCCGGGCTCTCCGGTCCCTGCACCATGCGTACCGCGTCCGCGAGGGCCTCCCGCTGCTTTGGGGACATCATCCCGAAGAAGGCGACGAGCGCGGCGGCCTGGTTGTCGCTCTGCGACCAGGCGTCGTTCATCAGTGCGGCCGCGTAGGCGGCACGGGTCGAGACCGCCTCATATCGATAGGCCCGGCCTTCCGCTTCACGGCGGACCCAGCCCTTCTGATGGAGATTGTCCAATACGGTCATGACCGTGGTGTACGCGATGGACCGTTCCTGCTGAAGGTCTTCCAGGACTTCTCGAACGGTGACCGGGCGGTTCCACTTCCACACCCGCGTCATGACCGCGTCTTCGAGTTCTCCCAATGGGCGAGGCACACCACGAACAATAGTGGGAGATGGGCCCCGGATGTGCTGTTTGGCCAACAAAAAGGGCGTACGGCTCGGAACTGGGCGAGCCGTACGCGTGGAAGGGGGTCGGGCGGGGCCCTCAGGCCTCGCCGGGGCCCGAGGACGGGGCGGCCGACGGGCCGGGCTGGCGGACGCTCTCGGCGCGGGCGACCGCGGCGTCGACGGCGGCGTCCTCCTTGGTCTTGTTGGTGCCGCCCTGGGTCTTGACGATCGTCACGATCAGACCGATGAAGAACGCGGCCATCACAACGGGGGGCAGGAGCGCGGAGACGTAGTCCATGCCCCCCAGAGTAGCTATCCGGCGGCGATCTTCTCCGGCGGGGCGGGGCGCTCCGGGGTCGGTTCGGGCGCGGACGGTCGGCGGGGCGGGAAGACCTCGGCCGGGGTCGGCACGGGGCGGACCGGGGCAGGCCGGCCCCGGTCGGGGCGGTCGGCCGGAGCGGGCCGCTTGGGGTCGGCGTCCGCCGCCTGACCGGAGTCCGGCCTGCCGCCAGGCAGCGCGCGCAGCCTGGTGCGGGACTCCGGGACCGTACGGCCCGTCAGTTTGGCGCGTACGGCCAGCTCGGCGCGGGCCTGGCAGTGGGCGAGCAGCGCGGCGGCGGTCGGGTTGCCGCGCAGGGCGCGCAGCGCGGCGAGGTCGTCCGGGTCGGGGTGGTAGCCGGTGGCCAGGGCGTCGGCGAGCAGCTCCAGATATCCGGTGACGGTGCCGGGGAGCGCCTGCCGGTAGCGGGCCAGGTCGGCCAGCAGGAAGGCGCGGTGTCTGACTCCCTCACGCACCGCTTCCCGGACCGAGTCGGCGAGCCGGAGGCAGTCCTGGAGGTCCTGGTCGGTGGCGGGGCCGGGGTGGAGGGCGAGGGCGAGGGCGCGTCGGAGCACACGCAGCTCGTCCGCGCTGAACGCCATGCCGCCGCGGGTTCCGTATGGCGTGGGCATGGCCCGACAATACGCACTAATCAGACAAAAGCCCCGACAAGTGCGTTTTGTGGGCGCGGCGCGGGCCGGCCGCGTGGCTGGCCGCGTGCCAGGCGTCGCCCGGCGGGCGGGAGTTTGAGGACAGACCCTAGCCTCGGGCGACGTTGCGTTCGTAGACCAGGCGGAGGCCGATCAGGGTGAGCCAGGGCTCGTGTTCGTCGATGAGCGCGGACTCGCCGAGCACCATGGGGGCCAGGCCGCCGGTGGCGATCACCGTCACGTCGTCGGGGTCGCCCGCGGAGCCGACGAGCTCGCGCGCCATCCGGCTGACGACTCCGTCGACCTGGCCCGCGAAGCCGTACAGGATGCCGGACTGCATGGCTTCGACGGTGTTCTTGCCGATCACGCTGCGCGGGCGGGCCAGTTCGATCTTGCGGAGCTGGGCGCCCTTGACGCCGAGCGCCTCGACGGAGATCTCGATGCCGGGGGCGATCGCGCCACCCGCGTACTCGCCGCGCGCGCTGACCGCGTCGAAGGTGGTCGCCGTGCCGAAGTCGACGACGATCGCCGGGCCGCCGTACAGCTCGACCGCGCCGACCGCGTTGATGATGCGGTCGGCGCCGACCTCCTTGGGGTTGTCCATCAGGATCGGGACGCCGGTCTTCACGCCGGGCTCCACCAGGACGGCGGGCACGTCGCCGTAGTAGCGGCGGGTGACCTCGCGCAGCTCGTGCAGGACGGACGGCACGGTGGCGCAGATCGCGATGCCGTCGATGCCGTCGCCCAGCTCCACGCCGAGCAGCGGGTGCATGCCCATCAGGCCGTTGAGCAGGACGGCCAGTTCGTCCGCGGTACGGCGGGCGTCCGTGGAGATGCGCCAGTGCTCGACGATCTCCTCGCCGTCGAACAGGCCGAGGACGGTGTGGGTGTTGCCGACGTCGATAGTGAGCAGCATCA
This sequence comes from Streptomyces sp. O3, assembly GCF_054788135.1. Classification (NCBI taxonomy): domain Bacteria; kingdom Bacillati; phylum Actinomycetota; class Actinomycetes; order Kitasatosporales; family Streptomycetaceae; genus Streptomyces; species Streptomyces sp. O3. The sequence goes on along the minus strand of NZ_JBTVYK010000030.1, from coordinate 50,153 downwards.
GACGTTCGCCTCACGCAGGTCGAGGCCGATGTCGAGGATCGGCGCCGAATGGGTGAGCCCGCCCACCGCGAGGTAGTCGACGCCGGTCTCGGCGTACGCGCGCGCGGTGTCGAGGGTGAGCCGCCCGGAGGACTCCAGCAGGGCGCGCCCCTGGGTGACGGCGACCGCTTCGGCCGTCTCCTCGGGGGTGAGGTTGTCCAGGAGGACCAGGTCGGCGCCCGCGTCCAGGACCTCGCGGAGCTGGTCGAGCGTGTCGACCTCGACCTCGATCGGCACGTCGGGGAACCGCTCCCGTACGGCCTTGAAGGCGGCCGCCACGCCGCCCGCGGCGACCACGTGGTTGTCCTTGACCAGGGCGGCGTCGGAGAGGGCCATACGGTGGTTGACCCCGCCGCCGCAGCGCACCGCGTACTTCTCCAGGGAGCGCAGTCCGGGGGTGGTCTTGCGGGTGTCGCGGACCTTGGCCCGAGTGCCGTCGAGTACGTCCGCCCACGCGCGCGTGGCGGTCGCGATGCCGGAGAGGCGGCACAGGATGTTCAGCGCGCTGCGCTCGCCGGTGAGCAGGTCGCGGGTGCGGGCGGTGACCGAGATCAGCTTCTGACCGGCCACGACCCGGTCGCCGTCCTCGACGTGCCGCTCGACCTCGAACTCCTCGGCGCAGGCCACCGAGAGGACCGCCTCGGCAACGCGCAGGCCCGCGACGACGCCGCTCTCGCGGGCCGTGAAGTCGCCGGTGGCGACGGCGTCCTCGGAGATGGTGGCGACGCTGGTCACGTCCACGCCGCCCGCCAGGTCCTCGGCGATCGCCATATGGGCGATGTCCTCGACCTCGACCGGGTCGAGTCCGGCGTCGGCGAGCAGCCCGGCCAGGGAGGGGTCGAGACCGCACTCCATGGGGTCGCCCGCCCCGTCGTCGAGGCCGTCGTCCGCCGCGCAGCCGCAGGCGTCACCGCAGCCGCCCGCGTCCTGGGCGAGCGGGAGCCCGGAGCTGTCGGGGATGCCTGGGGTGTCAGAGGTGCCAGAGGTGCCTGGGGTGCCTGGGGTGTCTGGGGTGTCTGACGAGCTGGGGGCGCTCACTTCGGTCACTGCTCCTGGGGCCTGGTGGGAGGGAAATCGGGCGAGTCGGTGGTGCGTACGGCGAGGGTGCGGTCCGGGTTCAGCGTGACGACGATGTGCCGCCGCCAGGCCGTGTCGTCGCGCTCCGCGTAGTCCTCGCGCCAGTGACAACCGCGGGTCTCCGCGCGGCGCTGGGCCGCTGCGACGAGTACGCGCGCGACGCAGAGCAGGTTTGTGGTCTCCCAGGTGTCGGTGCCGGGCTCCGCGGTCTTGCCGTTCTCGACGAGCTCGCCACGCGCCTCGGTGTGGATCCGCCGCAGTTCGGCGGCGGCCGCGTCGAGGCTCTCGGCCGAGCGCAGCACTCCGGCGCCGGTGGTCATGATCCGCTGGATGGTGAGGCGGGCCTCGGCGGGGAGCAGCGGGTGGGCGGGCCGCTCGGGTGCCGGAGTGATGACCGGCCTGGGGGCGTCGCCGCCCACGCGCGTGTGGGCGGCGATGTCGTGCGCGATCCGCTCGGCGTAGACCAACCCCTCCAGGAGGGAGTTGGAGGCCAGCCGGTTCGCGCCGTGCACACCGGTGCAGGCGACCTCACCGCAGGCGTACAGTCCCGCGACCGTGGTGCGGCCCAGCCGGTCGGTGCGCACGCCGCCGGACGCGTAGTGGGCGGCCGGGGCGACCGGGATGGGCTCGGTCACCGGGTCGATGCCGTGGGCGCGGCAGGCGGCGAGGATCGTGGGGAAGCGGGTGGCCCACATATCGGCGCCGAAGTGCCGCGCGTCCAGGTACATGTGCTCGGCGCCCTGCTCGGCCATGCGGCGCGTGATGGCCTTGGCGACGATGTCGCGGGGCGCCAGTTCGGCCAGTTCGTGCTGGCCCAGCATGAAGCGAGTGCCGTCGGCGTCGACCAGGTGCGCGCCCTCGCCGCGTACCGCCTCGGAGACCAGCGGCTGCTGGCCCTCCACGTCCGGGCCGAGGAACAGCACGGTGGGGTGGAACTGCACGAACTCCAGGTCGCTGACCTCGGCCCCGGCGCGCAGCGCGAGGGCCACGCCGTCGCCCGTGGAGACCGCCGGGTTGGTGGTGGCCGAGAAGACCTGGCCCATGCCGCCGGTCGCGAGCACCACCGAGGGCGCGTGCACCGCGCCGACGCCGTCGTGCTGGCCCTCGCCCATGACGTGCAGGCTGACCCCGGCGGCGTGGCCTCCGGCGTCCGTCAGCAGGTCGAGCACCAAGGCGTTCTCGATCGTGCGGATGCCACGCGCGCGTACCGCCTCGACCAGGGCGCGGGAGATCTCCGCGCCGGTCGCGTCGCCGCCCGCGTGGGCGATGCGGCGGCGGTGGTGGCCGCCCTCGCGGGTGAGTTCGATCTCCCCGGAGTCCGAGGTGTCGAAGTGCGCGCCGGTGGCGATGAGTCGGCGTACCGCGTCCGGACCTTCGGTGACCAGGAGCCGTACCGCCTCCTCGTCGCAGACCCCCGCGCCCGCCACCAGGGTGTCGTCCAGGTGCTGCTCGGGCGTGTCGCCGTCGCCGAGCGCGGCCGCGATGCCGCCCTGCGCCCAGCGGGTCGAGCCGTCGTCCAGGCGGGCTTTGGTGACGACGACGGTCCGCAGACCCGCCGTCGCGCAGCGCAGTGCGGCCGTGAGGCCCGCCACGCCGGAACCGACGACGACCACGTCGGCCTCGATGGCCCAGCTGGGGGCCGGGGCGTGCAGCCGTATTCCGGTGCCGCCTCCGGTGCCGCCTCCGGTGCCGTTGACGCCGCTGGCGCCGTTCACGGGGGTCATGAAGCGGCTCCGAAGGTGAGGGGGAGGTTGTCGATCAGGCGGGTCGTGCCGACCCGTGCGGCGACGGCGAGTACCGCGTCGCCGGTGAAGTCGTCCGGGACTTCGGTGAAGTCCGCCGGGTCGACCAGGGCCAGGTAGTCCAGGGCCAGGGGCGGCTGCGCGGCCGCCGCGTCGTCCAGTACGGACCTGGCGGCCGCGCGCACCGCGGCCGGTACGCCGAGCGCGGCCTGCGCCACCGCGTGCGCGTCGGCGGCGGCGCGGGCCTCGCCCAGGGCGCTCAGACCGGCCGCGCGCTCACGCGGCGCGGGCGTCGCCACCGCGCGCGCGTGCAGGGCCTGCTGGGCCGCGAGCCGGTCACGCCCGGCGAACAGCGCGGCGGACAGGGCGAGCGCGGTGCGCCGCTCGGCCGGTGAGAGGTAGCGGTTACGGCTGGACAGGGCCAGGCCGTCCGCCTCGCGCACGGTCGGTACGCCGAGGATCTCCACCGGGAAGTTCAGGTCGCGCGCCATGCGGCGGATCAGGGCCAGCTGCTGGGCGTCCTTCTGCCCGTACAGCGCGACGTCGGGCGCGGTGAGGTGCAGCAGTTTGGCCACGACGGTGAGCATGCCGTCGAAGTGTCCCGGCCGGGTACGGCCTTCGAGCAGCTCGCCCATGGGGCCCGCGGTGATCCGGACCTGCGGCTCACCGCCGGGGTAGACCTCGTCGACGGAGGGAGCGAACACCAGGTCGGCGCCGGACTGTTCGGCGATCTTGAGGTCGGCGTCCAGGGTGCGCGGGTAGCGGTCCAGGTCCTCGCCCGCGCCGAACTGGAGCGGGTTGACGAAGACGGTGACCACGACCTGGCCCCGCGGGCCGACCAGCTCGCGGGCCTGCCGCACCAGGGTCGCGTGGCCCTCGTGCAGCGCGCCCATGGTCATCACGACGGCCCGGCGGCCCGCTCCGCACGCGTGGCGGCCGAGGTCGGCCGCGGTGTGCGTCAACGTGGTCATCGGGCGCCTCCCTCGGTGCCGCCCTGACCCTCGTGCGCCAGGACGCCCAGCAGGTCCTCGGCGAGCTCCGGCTTGAGCAGGCCGTGCGCGAGCGCGCGGTCGGCGGTGGCGCGGGCCATGGCCAGGTATCCGGCGACCGTGCCGGGCGCGTGCTCGCGCAGCTGCGCGACATGGGCGGCGACGGTGCCCGCGTCCCCGCGCGCGACGGGTCCGGTGAGCGCGCCGTCGCCGGAGCGCAGCGCGTTGTCGAGCGCGGCGCCGAGCAGCGGGCCGAGCATTCGGTCCGGGGCCTCGACGCCCGCCTTGTGGAGCAGGTCCATGGCCTCGGCGACCAGGGTGACCAGGTGGTTCGCACCGAGCGCGAGAGCCGCGTGGTAGAGCGGGCGGGCGGCCTCCTCGATCCACTCGGGCTCGCCGCCCATCTCGATGACCAGCGCCTCGGCGGCGAGCCGCAGCTCGTCGGGCGCGGTCACGCCGAACGAGCAGCCAGCCAGCCGCTGAACGTCCACGGGGGTGCCGGTGAACGTCATGGCGGGGTGCAGGGCGAGCGGCAGCCCGCCGGACCGCAGCACCGGGTCGAGCACCCTGGCGCCGTACCGCCCGGAGGTGTGCGCCACCAGCTGTCCCGGACGCACGGCGCCGGTTTCGGCCAGGCCTTCGACGAGCCCCGGCAGGGTGTCGTCCGGCACCGTGAGCAGGACGAGGTCGGCACGGGCGAAGACCTCGGCGGGCGGCACCAGCGGCACACCGGGCAGCAGCACGGCGGCCCGGCGCACGGAGGCCTCGGACACTCCGGAGGCGGCGACCGGGCGGTGCCCCGCGAGCTTCAGGGACGCCGCGAGCGCGGGCCCGACCCTGCCCGCGCCCACGACGCCGACGGTGAGCCGGGCAGGGCGGTCCTGTGGGTCCTTCGGGTCCTGCGAGTGCCCCGGTGGGGGACCTGGTTGCTGGGGTGCGTTCACGCGTCGACGGCCTTCCGTTCCAGTCCGCTCGGGGTACCGGACGATTTCTCGTCATGCTAACGCGAGGTGCTCCGGCGAGGCTCGGGCTGTCCACAGGCCCGTCCTCGGGCGCACGACTTATCCACAGGGTGTGGGCGAGCGGACGGGTGTGCGAGAGGATCTGTGGACGACCGAGACGGGTGCATCGGGGAGAAGACATGGCGGGGGAAGACATGGCAGGAGAACGGGAACGGCGGCGCGCCGCGCTGCGGGGGGCGACGCGGAAGTTTTCGATGCCGGGGACCGCCGGTGCCTCCATCGGGGATCGGCTGGCGGCGCTGGTCGAGGGCGCGTCCAGCGTGTATGACCTGGAGCAGTCAGCGGACGTCTACGGCGACGGGGTCGTCGAGGAGCTGGAACGCCGGGTGGCCGGGCTGCTCGGCAAGGAAGCTGCCGCGTTCTTCCCCACCGGGACCATGGCGCAGCAGGTCGCCCTGCGCTGCTGGGCCGGGCGCACCGGGAACAGCACGGTCGCGCTGCATCCGCTCGCGCACCCCGAACAGCACGAGCGCGGCGCGCTCGGCGCGGTGGGCGGACTGCGGACGGTGCATCCCACGCGCGAGCCCCGGCTGCCCACGGCGGACGAGATACGCGACTTCGGCGAGCCCTTCGGGGCACTGATGCTGGAGCTGCCGCTCAGGGACGCCGGGTTCGTGCTGCCTACCTGGGAGGAGCTGACCGACACGGTTCAGGCGGCGCGCGAACGGGACGCCGTGGTGCACTTCGACGGCGCGCGGCTGTGGGAGTGCACCCCGCACTTCGGGCGGCCGCTGGACGAGATCGCCGCGCTCGCGGACAGCGTGTACGTGTCGTTCTACAAGTCGCTGCAAGGGCTCGGCGGGGCGGCACTGGCCGGTCCCGAGACGCTGGTCGACGAGGCGCGGGCCTGGCGGCACCGGTACGGCGGGCAGGTGTTCCGGCAGTTCCCGACCGCGCTGTCGGCGCTGCTGGGGCTGGAGCGGGAACTGCCCCGGCTACCGGAGTACGTCGCCCACGCGCGCGTGGTCGCCGACGCGCTGCGGGAGGGGTTCGCGGCGGCGGGGGTGCCGTGGGGCCGGGTGCACCCGGAGGTGCCGCACACCCACGAGTTCCAGCTGTGGCTGCCGTACCCGCCGGAGGTGCTGAACGAGGCGGCGGTCAGCCAGGCCGAGGAGACGAAGACCGCGCTCTTCCGGTACTGGGACACGGCCGGTCCCGGACTGTCCGTGACCGAGGTCTCGGTGACCGGAGAGGGCCTGGAGTGGACCGCCGACGACGTCCGGGCCGCGGTCGCGGACTTCGTCCAGCGGGTGGAACGGGCGACCGGGAGCGCGTAACGACAGGGCTCGGGCGGGCTCACGCGGCGCGGCGCGTGAACAGCCGGGCGATGCGGCCCCCGTGGCGTCGGGGGACGGCCACTCGTGGCGCGTCGCGCAGCTCATCGAGCAGGCGCCGGTCGTAGCTGCCCGGCGCGGGCAGGTGGGGTTCGCCGTGCTGGAGGGCGCGGTAGGAGTCCAGCGCGTACTGGGCGGCGATGCTCATGACGGTCCTCTCGACGTGTGTGCGGCGGGATGCGCGGCGGCGGCGCGGGCTGTGCCGCGGCGACGCCGACGCATCGAGACTCCGCCCGGCGCACCCCCCTGGTCACGCCGATTGATGAGAGCCGTCAATCGGTGCGACCGCTGTCAGACCCGAGGTGCACCATGGGGACGTGAGCGTGACCATCGACATCTCCGGCCTCCCGCCCGAGCGGGTCACCGCCCTGCCCTCGCCGCTGAGCGAACTGGGCATGGCGCTGCACGCGCTGACCGAACCCGGACACCATCCGGGGCTGCAGGGCTGGGCGACCGCCACCGCCGCCCGGCTGAACCCCTGCCTCGCCGACCGGCTCTGTGAGGCGGAGTTCCTGTGGCGCAGCTCGTTCTCGGACGTCTTCCTGCCGTTCGCCGGGATACCGGGCGGGGCCGCGCTGCCCGGCGGCACGCTCGGCGAAGACCTGGACCAGCTGGACAAGCTGAGCGACAACCAGTTCGTGGACGCGGCCCTGGAGTTCACCTGCCAGCCGACGTACGGCCTGCCCTCGCACCCGGAGCCGCTGACCGACCCGGCCACCCGGCAGCGCGCCCTGGACCTGTCCGCCACCCGCGGCCCGCAGCAGGTCAACTTCACCCGGCGGCTGCTCGACGACCCGCCCGTCGTCCGCCGCTGGTTCCGGGAGCTGATGGAGGACTGCGACGAGGCGTTCTTCGCGGACACCTGGGCCCGCCTCGGCCCGGAGCTCGCCGCCGACGCCCGGCACAAGAACGAACTGCTCAGGCGCCGGGGGCTCGGCGAGGCCCTGGCCGCGACCTCCCAGGCCGTCGCCCTGGACGAGGGGAACGGCACCATCACCGTCGACAAGCTCGCCGACGGCCACACTCGCACCGCGGGCGGCGGCCTGCTGCTCGTGCCGACCAGCCTCGGCGCGCCGCATCTGATGGTGCTGCACCGGTATGCCTGGCAGCCGGTGATCCACTACCCGGTCGCCGCCCCCGCGCTGTCCGCCCGCTCCTCGGTACGACAGCTGACCCGGCGCATGGAGGCCCTGGCGCACCCCGCGCGGATGCGGCTCTGCCGCTATCTGGCCCGCGGCCCGCACACCACCGGCGAGCTGGCGGACGCGCTCGGGATGAGCGCGCCCGAGATATCCCGGCACCTGGCCGTACTCAAGAAGGCCGGACTGCTCACATCGGAGCGGCGCGGGCGCTACGTCCTGCACCAGCTGGACCTGAGCACGGTGGCCCGGCTCGGCAGCGACTTCATCGAGGGGGTGCTGCGCTAGGGCGTGTGGTCGAGGCCGTGGCCGTGGCCGAGGGGTCAGCCCGCGCCGCCTCCGGCCCGTACCAGGCCCGTCTCGTAGGCGAGCACGACCACCTGCACCCGGTCGCGCAGCCCCAGCTTGGTGAGGATGCGGCCCACATGCGTCTTCACCGTGGCCTCCGAGAGCACCAGCCGGGCCGCGATCTCGCCGTTCGACAGGCCCTGGGCGACCAGCACCATCACCTCGCGCTCGCGGTCGGTGAGCCGCTCCAGCCCCTTGTGCTGCGGCTGGGCCGCGGTGGACGGCAGCATCGGCGAGAACCGGTCGAGCAGCCGCCGCGTCGTGGACGGCGCCACCACCGCGTCACCGCTGTGCACCGCGCGGATCGCGGCCAGCAATTCGCCCGGCGGCACATCCTTGAGCATGAAGCCGGACGCCCCCGCCTTCAGCCCGGAGAAGGCGTACTCGTCCAGGTCGAACGTGGTCAGGATCAGCACCTTGGGCGGGTCGTCCTGGGCGCAGATCCGGCTGGTCGTCTCGACCCCGTCCAGCTTCGGCATCCGTACGTCCATCAGGACCACGTCGACCGCCGTGGCGCGCAGCTTCTCCAGCGCCTCGACGCCGTCGCTCGCCTCGGCGACCACCTCCATGTCCGGCTGCGCGGCAAGCACCATCCGGAAGCCGGTGCGCAGCAGCGCCTGGTCGTCGACGAGCATCACGTTGATCGGCGCACTCGGCATACGGGGTCCCTCCAGGGGATGACAGATGACAGGTGTCAGTGGGCAGGCTTGAGCGGCAGCAGCGCGCTGATCCGGAAACCGCCGCCCGGCCGCGGTCCGGCGTCCAGCGTGCCGCCGACCATACCGACGCGCTCGCGCATGCCGATCAGGCCGTGTCCCGCGCCGTCGGCGCCGCCGTCCTCGTACAGCTCGTGCGGCGCGCCCTTGCCGTCGTCCTCGACGAGCAGCCCGAGCCCGTCGTCGAAGTAGACGATGCGGACGCTGGCGCCCGCGTTCGGGCCGCCGTGCTTGCGCGTGTTGGTGAGGGCTTCCTGCACGATGCGGTACGCGGTGAGCTCCACGCCGCTGGGCAGCGGGCGCGGGGTCCCCTCGATCTTGAAGTCGATCGTGACGCCGGAGTCCCGTACCTGCTCGACCAGCTCGTCGATCTGCTCGACGTCGGGCTGCGGGACGTACTCGCCGGACTCCTGGTGCTCCCCGGTGCGCAGCACTCCGAGGAGTCGGCGCATCTCGGCGAGCGCTTGGCGGCCGGTGCCCGAGATGGTCTCCAGGGCCTGCTTCGCCTGGTCGGGGGCGGTGTCCAGGACATAGGCGGCGCCGTCGGCCTGCACCACCATCACCGAGACGTTGTGCGCCACGACGTCGTGCAGCTCGCGGGCGATCCGGGCCCGCTCGGCCGCGACCGCGATCTTGGACTGTGCCTCGCGTTCCTTCTCCAGCCGGGCGGCGCGCTCCTCGATCTCCGCGAAGTACGCGCGGCGGGTGCGGACCGAGTCGCCCAGCACCCAGGCGAGGACGAAGGGAACCATCGTGAAGCCCGCGAAAAGGATGTTCCCGAAGACGCTGTCCCCCGCGGACGGCCAGCGGAGCTGCGCGAGCGGCGCCGCGAGCAGCCCTCCGGCCAGCGCGAACCTGCGGGCCCAGGGTGCGCCCCTGGACGCCACGGTGTAGATCACGACCAGCATCGCGAAGTCCGCGGGCATCACCCCGACACCGGTGGCCAGCTGGACGACACCCGTCGCCGCCACCAGGAGCAGCATCTTCTCGGGCATCAGGCGGCGCAGCGCGACGGCGGTGCACAGGGCCACGATGACCAGCATCCCGACGCCGAGCGGGCCCCGGTGGTCGTACTCCCCGCCGTACAGGTGACTGCTCCCGGCCACGATCAGCAAGGCGACAGCCCAGAAGCTGTCGACAGCTGTCGGGTGTCTGCGGAGAAAGTCGTAGAGGCGCTGCACGTAACCCAGCGTAGGGACACGCCGCGCGTGCGGGGGTCAGCCGCAGGGTCGATCCGCGCTCCGGCCGCGTACTCCGCAAGGTGGAGGCCGTCCTACCCTGCTGATGTGACGAACGGCAGGACGCACGCAACCGGTACCGGTACCGGCCTCGGGTGGCGGGAGGCCACCGAGGCCGCGCTCTACGGGCCGGGGGGCTTCTATCTGCGCCCCGAGGGGCCCGCGGGGCACTTCCGTACGTCGGTGCACGCCTCGCCGCTGTTCGCCGGGGCGGTCGCCCGGCTGCTGTGCCGCGTGGACGCCGCCCTGGGACGGCCCGCGCGGCTGGACTTCGTGGACGTCGGCGCGGGGCGCGGTGAGCTCGTCACCGGAGTGCTCGCGGCGCTGCCCGCCGCTGTGGCGGCGCGGGTGCGGGCGTACGCGGTCGAGCGCGCGCCCCGCCCGGCGGACCTGGCCGAAGACGGTCCCCGGAGCGACGGGACCAGCAGGGTCGACCGGATCGAGTGGACCGACGCCGTCCCGGACGGCGTCACCGGGCTGCTCTTCGCCAACGAGTGGCTCGACAACGTGCCCCTGGACGTGGCGGAGGCGGACCCGTCCGGGGTGATCCGTCGCGTCCTCGTGCACCCGGACGGCACGGAGTCGCTCGGGGCCGAGCTGACCGGCCCGGACGCGGACTGGCTGGCGCGCTGGTGGCCGCTCGCCGCCGAGCCCGGACTGCGCGCGGAGCTCGGGGCGCCACGGGACGTGGCGTGGGCGACGGCCGTCGGACGCCTGGCGCGGGGGGTCGCGGTCGCCGTGGACTACGGCCACACCCGCGCGGACCGCCCGGCCTTCGGCACCCTGACCGGCTTCCGGGACGGCCGGGAGTGCCGCGCGGTCCCGGACGGCGGCTGCGACATCACGGCCCATGTGGCCCTGGACGCCTGCGCGGCTGCGGGTGCTGCGGGTGCTGCGAGTGCTGCGAGTGCGGCGAGTGCGGCGGGTGCGGCGAGTGCCGAAGCGGCCCCGCTGCTGCTGACGCAGCGGGACGCGCTGCGCGGGCTCGGGGTACGAGGGACGCGCCCGCCGCTCGCGCTCGCCTCCCGCGATCCCGCGGGCTATCTGCGTCAGCTGTCCGGCGCGGGCGAGGCCGCCGAGCTCACCGCGGCGGGCGGGCTCGGGGACTTCGGGTGGCTGGTGCAGCCCGTGGGCGCCCGTGCCGACACCGGGGGCGGCGGCCTCGTACCGGCCGGGCGGCTATTTGTCGATGTCGCCGACGACGAAGAACAGTGAGCCCAGGATCGCCACCATGTCGGAGATCAACGTGCCGGGCAGCAGTTCCGTCAGCGCCTGGATGTTGTTGTACGACGCCGAGCGCAGCTTCAGCCGGTAGGGGGTCTTCTCGCCCTTGGAGACCAGGTAGTAGCCGTTGATCCCGAGCGGGTTCTCGGTCCAGGTGTAGGTGTGCCCCTCGGGGGCCTTCAGGACCTTCGGCAGGCGCTGGTTGATCGGTCCGGGCGGCAGCTCCGCGATGCGGTCCAGGCAGGCGTCCGCGAGGTCGAGGCAGTTGTGGCTCTGCTCCAGGAGGCACTCGAAGCGGGCCAGGCAGTCGCCCTCCTGGCGGGTCGGGACTTTCAGCACCGACCGCAGCTCCCCGTACGCCAGATAGGGCTCGTCGCGGCGCAGGTCGAAGTCCACGCCGCTGGCGCGGGCGACGGGGCCGCTCACACCGTACGCGTGGGCCACCTCGGGCGTCAGGACGCCGACGCCTCTGGTGCGGGCCCGGAAGATCTCGTTGCCGAGTACCAGGCGGTCGTACACATCGATCCGCGAACGGACGGACGCGACCGTGTCGCGCACCCGGCCGAGCCAGCCGGCGGGCAGGTCCTCCTTGAGCCCGCCGACGCGGTTGAACATGTAGTGCATCCGGCCGCCGGAGACCTCCTCCATGACGGCCTGCAGCTCCTCGCGCTCGCGGAAGGCGTAGAAGACCGGGGTGATTCCGCCCAGTTCCAGCGGGTACGAACCAAGGAACATCAGGTGGTTCAGCAGGCGGTTCAGCTCGGCCAGCAGGGTCCGCGTCCAGACCGCGCGCTCCGGCACCTCCATGCCGAGCATCCGCTCGACGCCGAGCACCACACCGAGTTCGTTGGAGAAGGCGGAGAGCCAGTCGTGGCGGTTGGCCAGCATCACGATCTGCCGGTAGTCGCGGGCCTCGAACAGCTTCTCCGCGCCGCGGTGCATATAGCCAATGACCGGTTCCGCCTGCTGGACGCGCTCGCCGTCGATGACCAGGCGCAGGCGCAGCACCCCGTGGGTAGAGGGATGCTGGGGCCCGATGTTGAGCACCATGTCGGTGCTCTCCGCCGCACCGCCGATGCCGACCACGGTCTCCGTCTTGGGCGTCATGGGGACAGTGTCCCGTACGTAGGGTGGATGTATGAATACGGGGACGGTGGAGACGCCGCGCACACCGGACGAGTCGGGTGGCTCGGATGGCCGGGGCGGCTCGGACAGGGCGGGCGGCTCGGGCGGGGCGGGCGGCGAGCCTGCCTGGACCGGGCTGCCGCGCGCGCTGCTGAGGCTGCGCAGGCTGGTGCTGGTGCTGTGGCTGGTACCGCTGACCGTGGCCACAGGGGTCCTGCTCGGCGTGTTCGCCGGGCCCGGCTGGTCGGCCTTCGCGCTGCTGCCGGGCGGCCTGGCGGTGTGGGGATGGGTGCTGCTCGCCCGCAACTGGCGCTCCTGGCGGTACCGGGAACGCGCCGACGACCTGCTGATCAAGCGCGGGGTGCTGTGGCGTGAGGAGACGGTCGTGCCGTACGGGCGGATGCAGCTCGTGGAGGTGACGTCGGGGCCGCTTGAGCGGAAGTTCGGCCTGGCGAGCGTGCAGCTGCACACCGCGGCCGCGGCGACGGACGCGACGATTCCGGGGCTGGTGCCCGACGAGGCGCAGCGGCTGCGGGACCGGCTCACCGAGCTGGGCGAGGCCCGTTCGGCGGGGCTGTGACCGGGTCCGAAAGCGTCGGGACTGAAGGCGCCGGGACCGACGGGCAGCGGGAGCTGCGGGAGCGGCGGGAGCGGCGGCTGCACCCCGTCACGCCGCTGCGCCGGGCCTGGGCCCCGATCGCGGTGCTCGCGGGCACGACGCTGCACGACCTCGACCGGGCGGAGCGCACGATCACCAGGATGAGCCCCACCTCGGCGCTCCTGGTGCTCGCGGCCGTCATCCCCCTCGCGGCGCTGTACGGCTTTCTGAGCTGGTGGGTCACCCACTTCGCGGTCACCGACACCGAGTTGCGCATCCGCACCGGGCTGCTGTTCCGGCGTACCGCGCACATCAGACTCGACCGGTTGCAGGCCGTGGACGTCACCCAGCCGCTGCTGGCCCGCTTCTTCGGGGTCGCCAAACTCAAGATGGACGTCATCGGCACCGACTCCAAGGACGAGCTGGCCTTTCTGAGCGAGCGGGACGCCCGCGCCCTGCGGGCCGAACTCCTCGCGCGCGCCGCCGGGTTCGCGCCGGAGACCGCGCACGAGGTGGGCGAGGCGCCGGTACGGAACCTGCTGTACGTACAGCCGCGCACGCTGGCCGTGTCGCTGCTGCTCAGCGGTTCGGTCTGGGCGCTGACGCTGGCCGGGCTGGTGGTTCCGGTGGTGCTCTGGGTCACCACGCACAGCGTCGGGCTGCTGCTCGTCACCGGTCTGCCGTTGCTCGGCATGGCCGGGGCGAGCAGCGTCGGGCGGTTCGTGAGGGAGTACGGCTGGACGCTCGGGGAGTCACCGGACGGGCTCCGCATCGACCACGGGCTGCTCGACAAGCTGCACGAGACGGTGCCGCCAGGGCGGGTGCAGACGGTGCGCATCGTGGAGCCGCTGTTGTGGCGGCGGCGCGGGTGGGTGCGGGTGGAGCTGGACGTGGCGGGCTCGTCCAACGACCTGCTGGTGCCGGTGGCGTCGCGGGAGCTCGCCGAGTCGCTGATCGGCCGGGTGCTGCCGGGCGTCGCGGTCCCGCACGAGCTGAGTCCGGCGCCGCGCCGCGCGGCCTGGGTCACCCTGGTCTGGTGGCGGGGCTACGGGTTCCGGGTCACCGAGGGTGTCTTCGCGGCCCGTCAGGGGCTGCTGACCCGGCGGCTCTCGCTCGTGCCGCACGCGAAGGTGCAGAGCGTACGGCTGAGCCAGGGGCCGTGGGAGCGTCGGCACGGCATCGCGGACGTCACCGTGGACACCGGCGCCGACAAGTCAGTCACGGCGCGGCGGCGTGACGCCGACGAGGCCGCGGCGCTGCTCGCGGCCCAGGCGGACCGCTCCCGCACGGGCCGTCGCGCGGCCCGCCCCGACCGCTGGATGGCGTGACGGCGTGCCGGGGCTCAACGTATCGGGCGGGCGGCTTCGACGGGTGGGGCGCTGTCGGTCAGGAGATCGCGCTGCGGAGTTCGGCCATGTTGAGCTGCTCTGTCTCGTCGTGCTCCGTGAGGTCGATGACCTCGCCCGCCACACGCTGATCCGCGTTCAGCGGACTGGCGTCCGCGTCCGCGCTCGTGCCCGAGTCGCCGGAGTCGGGGCCAGAGCCGGAGTCAGGGGCCGTGTCCGGCTCCGTGGCCGCGTCCGCGTCCGCGTTCACGGACTCTGCCCGGTGGATGGCCAGGGCCTCCTCGCCCACCACGTCCGCGAGGTCCTCCTTGTCCACGGCCCGACTGGTCGCACTGCCTGAGCTGACCGAACTGGCCGGGCTGACCGGGCTGGCCGGGCTGGCCGAACTGGCCGAACTGGCCGGGCTGACCGAACTGGCCGACTGGTTGCCGAAGAAGTCGAAGCCGCCCTCCACGCCGCGCCGCACGGGGATGTGCGGCACGACCGCCGCGGCGGCCGGAACGGTGTAGTGCCCGGCGGCCGACCGTTCGTGCACGGCGACCGCCTCGGGCTTCCCCTGCCCGCCGTCCGCCTCCTCGGCCGTGTCGCCGCCCCGCGCGAGCCGGTCGAGCGCCTGGTTGGCCCGCGCGTACAGCCCGGAGTCCGGGACACCGCGCAGCGCGACGGCGCTGGACGGTACGAGGGCACCGGGCCGTTCGGCAGTCCCGGACGGTGCGGCCTCGGACGCCGCGTCCGACGACGGCAGCGCCTTGGTCGGCTCGGCCGCCTCGATCGCGAGCTGCCGACGCCTCTCCAGGGCGCTGGCGCGCTCGGACTCCGCGGTGGCGTACCGGCGCAGCAGCGCGGCGTGCTCACTGCGCAGGTTCGCCAGTTCGACGCGCTTGGCCCGGAGCTTGGCCTCCAGCCTCCCGCGCAGCTCGCGGGACTCGTCGAGGTCGGTCTCCAGCTCGGCCGTGCGCTCCTCGTACCGCCACTCGTCGCTCGTCCTGGCGCGGGTGAGCTCCGCGACCCGCTTACCGGCCTGGAGGTCCCACTGGCGCATCACGGCCGCGCCGGTCACGGCGGCGGCGGCCGCCGCCGCGGCCAGCGCGCGGAGCATCACGGGTTCCGCGAACAGCCAGGCGGCGGCCGCACACACGACGGCGGCACCTGCCACCCCGGAGGGGGGAAGCAGCCTGTGCAGGGGTGGGGAATGGCGGTGGCGTCCACGTGGCATGGCCAAAAACTTACCGTGCGTGCGCGCGGCGCGGGGCGCCCGCCCGTCAATCTCCCGCAACTTTTACCGTGCCGGGCACGGGGCGACTTCTCTGCCGGCTACCCGGCTACTGCTTGAGCAGCCCCTTTGACTCCAGATACTCCTTCGCCGCGTCCGCCTCCTTCACGCGTTCCGCGTCGACCTTGCGGTTGAGTTCCATCAGGTCCGCGGTCGTGAGCGCGTCGGTCAACTTCGCCAGTACGTCGGCTATCTCGGTGCTTCCCGCGTCCTTGGCGTTCACTACCGGAACGACGTTGTCCGCGTTCTGCAGCTTCTTGTCGTCCTCGAGCAGGACTAGGTCGTAGTTCTTCAGCGTCGCGTCCGTCGTCGTGGTCAGCATCATCTGGTCGATGCCGTCCTGGACGGCCTTCTTGGACTGGGGGCTGCCCACGCCCTTGGGGTCGATCCCGGCCACGTCGATGCCGTACGTCGACTTCAGACCGGGCGCGCAGAACGGCCGCACCTCGCACTCGTCACCGGCCGCGATCCGGACCTTCAGCTTCGACTCGCCGAGATCCGAAAGGGTCTTGAGGTTGTGCTTCTTCGCGTATTCCTCGCTCACCGCGAAGGCGTTCTGGTCGACCGCCTCGCCGGCGGGCAGCACCTTCAGCCCGCGCGGCTCGGCGAGCTTCTTCAACCCGGCCACCGTGTCGTCCACATCGCTGGACGCGACAGGCTTGTCTTCCGGCGCCTTCGGGCCGTTCACCTTGGCGTTCAGGAATTCGGCGAGCGTCGCGGCGTATTCCGGCATGACGTCGATCTCGCCCTTCTCCAGAGAGGGCTCGTAGAGCTCGCGGTTCTCCACGGTCTTGATCGACGTGCTGTATCCCGCGTCGCTCAGCAGCTGTGCGTAGAGCTCGGCCAGCACCTTGGACTCGGTGAACGCGGCCGCGCCCACCACCAGCGAGCCCTTCTGCCCCTTGTCGCCCACCTTGTCGGAGCCCTTGTCCTCCAGGCTGTCGCCGCCGCAGGCCGCGAGCCCCACGGACAGCGCCAGAGCTCCGAGCACCGCCCCGGCCGTGCGTACGCCGCGCGGGAACGTCTTCATGGGGAACCACCATCCGTAATCTGTCACGTCGTCAGAAGCTGTCACGTCGTCGTACCGTCAAGGCCGTCGTACCGACGTCTCATCGTCTCGTCGCCCCGTCAGGCCGTCGCGCCCGCGGGTCGTACGGTGTCGCGTCCCCGCATCGGGTCGCACCACCGGCCCGTCACGATCAGGACGCCCTCCACCAGCAGCGCGAGCGCCGCCACCAGGACCGCGCCCGCCACCACCTGCGGCGTGTTCTGGAGGTTGAAGCCCTCCGTGATGATCCTGCCCAGACCGCCCTGGCCCGCCATCGCCGCCAGCGTGGCCGTGGCGACCACCTGGACCGCGGCGGACCGCAGCCCGGACATGATCAGCGGGTACGCGAGGGGCAGTTCGACCCGCAGGAAGAGCTGGCGGCCACTCATCCCCATGCCCCGTGCCGCCTCCAGCACCGCCCGGTCCACCTCGCGCATTCCGAGGTAGGCGTTGGTCAGCAGCGGCGGCACCGCGAACAGCACCAGCGCGATCAGCGTGGGCAGATCGCCGTGCCTCCCCAGCGGGGTGAGGGTCAGCAGCACCAGTACCGCGAGGGTGGGTATCGCCCGCCCCGCGTTGGAGATGTTGACCGCGAGCGCGCCCCCCTTGCCGATATGCCCGAGCAGCAGCGCGACCGGCAGTGCGATGAGGCAGGCCGCCGCCAGACAGGTCCCGCTGTAGTAAAGGTGCTCGCCGAGGCGGCTCAGAACGCCCTTCTCGCCCTGCCAGTGGGCGCCGGTCGTCAGCCAGCCGTACGCCTCCGGGATCACGTTCATCTCTTCCCGGTCACCTCTGTCACCTCTGTCACCTCTGCCGCGTCGGATATCCCGGCCGCCGCCGTCCGCGCGGCGGCGGGCGCGGGCGTCGCACGCGCCGCGCGTATGCGGGTCCAGGGCGTCAGCCACCGTTGCAGCCCGAGCAGCAGCAGATCGGCGGTCACCGCGAGCAGGACGCACAGCACCGACGCCGTCAGCACCTCCGCCCTGAAGTCGGTCCGCAGCCCGGACATGATCAGCCCGCCCAGGCCGCCGTAGTCCACGATCGCGCCGACGGTCGTCATCGCGACGGTGGAGACCGTGGCGATCCGCAGCCCCGCGAACAACGCGGGCAGCGACAGCGGCAGTTCGACCTCCCACAGCAGCCGCCACGAGCCGTACCCCATCCCGCGCGCCGCCTCCCGCGCCTCCAGGGGGACGGCTTCGAGTCCGGCCAGGATGTTCCGCACCAGAATCGTCAGCGAGTACAGCACCAGGCCCGTGACCACCAGCGCCGCGGAGAGCCCGAACACCGGCAACAGCAGCGAGAACATGGCCAGTGACGGGACCGAGTACAGCAGCGTGGTCAGCCCCAGCACCGCGCCCGCGAAGGCCCGCCGCCTGCGCGCGAACAACGCCAGCGGAAAAGCGATCAGCAGGCCGATGACCACCGACACCACGGTGATGCCCACGTGCTGGACCGTCGCGTCGGTCAGCTCCTGGCTGCGCGTGCGCAGATACTCACCGCACACCCAGTCATTGGCCACCAGGCAATTGGGCTCACTCACCCCGCCGCACCTCCCCCGAACGCCTGTCCCGTCACACACGGATGTCCACTGGCGAACGACCCTAACCCCGACCACTGACAATCGCCGCGAACGGTCTTCGTACAGCACCATGAGGGGAACGGGGAACAGCGAGCGCACCACAAAATGGGGAGTCATGATCCGGTTCGAGCACGTCAGCAAGCGGTACCCGGACGGCACGACCGCCGTGGACGACCTGTCGTTCGAGATCGCCGAGGGCGAACTGGTCACCCTCGTCGGCCCGTCCGGCTGCGGTAAGACCACCACGATGAAGATGATGAACCGGCTCATCGAGCCCACGTCAGGACGCATCCTCCTCGACGGAGACGACATATCCACCATCGACCCGGTCCGGCTGCGGCGGCGGATCGGCTATGTCATCCAGCAAGTGGGGCTGTTCCCGCACAAGACCGTCCTGGACAACACCGCGACCGTCCCGCACCTGCTCGGCTGGAAGCGGCGCGCGGGCCGTGCGCGCGCCGCGGAACTCCTCGACCTGGTCGGCCTCGACCCCGCCGTCTACGGCGACCGCTACCCCGACCAGCTCTCCGGCGGCCAGCGCCAGCGCGTCGGCGTCGCCCGTGCGCTGGCCGCCGACCCGCCCGTCCTGCTGATGGACGAGCCGTTCGGCGCGGTGGATCCCGTCGTACGCGAGCACCTCCAGTCGGAGTTCCTCAGACTGCAGTCGGCCGTGCGCAAGACGGTGCTCTTCGTCACCCATGACATCGAGGAGGCGGTTCGCCTCGGCGACCGCATCGCCGTCTACGGCGCGGGGCGCGTCGAGCAGTTCGACGCACCGGCCACCGTGCTCGGCGCGCCCGCCACCGAGTACGTGGCCGACTTCGTGGGCGCCGACCGGGGACTGAAGCGGCTGTCGGTCACCCCGATCGAGCAGAGCGACCTCGAACAGCCCCCGGTGGTACGCCTGGACGACCCGGTGAGCGAGGCCGCACGGCGGCTGCGCGCGAGCGGCGCCCGCTGGGCGGTCGTCCTGGACACCGAGGGCGATCTGCACGGCTGGATCTCCGCCGAGCACACCCGGCTCGACGGGACCGTACGCGACCACGCCCGCCGGATGGAGGCCTGGCTGCCCGTCGGCGCCCCGCTCAAGCAGGCGTTCGCGACGATGCTCCAGCACGACGCGGGCTGGATCGCGGTCATCGACGAGGACGGCGCGGGCCGCTTCCTGGGCGTCCTCACGCCCGCGACGCTGCACGAGGCGCTACGCCGCTCCACCGCCGCCGACGCCCGTGCCGTCGCCCGCAGCGAGGTGGAGCTGGAGACGGTCAGCGGCCGGTGACGACGGCGACCGGTGACGTCAGCGGCCAGCGCGCCCGCCCCGCCGCCTCGCCCGCTCCGCCGCCTCACCCGCCCCGCCCGCTCCATCTGCTTTAGTCGCTTTAGTCGGGCTTCAGTCGGCCGTGAGTCGGCCGCTGAGCCACTCCAGCGCGGGCGGGATCTCCCGTCGCCAGGTGGTGAAGTTGTGCCCGCCGCTGTCGAGGACGATCGACGACACGCGGGTCGGTGACCGCGCCTTGTCGATGAACCTCAGCGTGTCGCCGTAGTTGCTCTCGCCCTTCCTGCTGCTGGTCACCAGCAGCGAGACCGCGGGCGGCGGCTCGTGGTCCAGGAGCCACAGCAGGTCGGCGCGCCGCTCCAGCCGCTTGTCACCGTGGAAGAGGTCGCCGGTGGCCCGGTCCACGGGGGCCTTGTAGTGGGCGGAGAGCCCGGCCCCGGCGGCGAAGCGGTCGGGGTGCTTCGCGGCGATCTTCAACGCACAGTATCCGCCGGTGGAGTTGCCGATGACGCCCCAGTCAGCGGCCCTCCCGCCGACCCGGTAGTGGCGGGAGATCGCCGTCGGCAGGTCCCGCGCGAAGAAAGTCTCCGTCTGGGGGCCGCCCGGAACGTCCACGCACTCGGTGTCCCGCGGCGGGGCGACCGTGGGCCGCAGCATCACCAGGACCATGGGCCGCATCCGGCCCTCGCGGGCCTGCCGCTGTGCGGTCGCCGGATAGCGCAGGCCGTTGAGCAGGTTCTCCGCGGTGCCGGGATAGCCGGTGATCACCACCGCCGCCGGGAAGGCACGGTCCGCGTACTTTGGCTGGAAGTACTCCGGCGGCAGATAGACGTAGGCGGCGCTGGCGATGCGCGACTTCTGCCCCGACACCTCGATCCGCTGGATCTGGCCGCCGACCGCGGGCCCGGAGCCGCCCGGCACGTGCGGCACGCGCCGCTTGTCCAGCACCCTGACCAGGGCCCGCGCGCCGCCCTGGCCGTGGTCCTGGACGACGCCCATCCGCTGCTCCTGGCCGAGGAGGTCGTCCCAGGAAGCGTAGAACTCGTAAGTCCTGTTGGCGGCGAGCCCCACGGAGGCGAACACCAGCGCCTGGGTGGCCAGCAGCAGCGCGACACGTCCGGTCACGGCCCGCCAGGTACGGCGGCCGAGCCTCGGCCAGAGCCAGACGGCGCCGAGGAACAGCAGCACGGCCAGCGTGACCGCCAGTGCCAGCACCAGGTTGCTCTTGAGACCCATGGGGCGTTCCCGTTCTCGGTGGACTCAGTGGACTCAGTGGACTCAGTGGACTCCGCCACGGGATTTCCCGACCGGAGAGTGAACCCGCCTCCCGCCGAGAACGTCCTAGAAAGCGTCATTTGTCCGGCATTGAGCGTTCAGCGGCCGGGCGTCAACTCTCTCGCCGAACTACGGGATGCGATGTCTGTCAGGGTAGATGGGGAAATATCCGGTGAGGTTCCGGGGACGTTGCGCCGCGTGCTCCGCGGGCCACGCCCGGCGAAGGTTCCCGCTCTGGTCGCCGCCGCCTGCACGTTCGTCGGACTCCTGGACATCGCGGCGGGTGCGATCCCGCGTTTCAGGCACAGCAGGATGCACGCGTTCGCCGAGGTGCTCCCCGGCGCGCTGGGCCCCTTCGCCGCCGCCCTCTCGCTCAGCGCGGGCGTCCTGCTGCTCCTGCTCGGCCATGGGCTGCGGCGCGGCAAGCGGCGGGCCTGGCGGGCCGCCGTGGCGCTGCTGCCGGTCGGGGCGCTGGCGCAACTGCTGTACCGGCACTCCTTCGCCGGCACGCTGATATCGCTGGCCCTGCTCGCCCTCCTGCTGCGGCACCGCGCGGAGTTCACCGCCCTGCCCGACCCGCGCAGCCGCTGGTACGCGCTGGCCAACTTCGTCCTCATGGGCACGGGTTCGATCATCCTGGGCACGGTCGTGGTCAGCGGCCGTCCGGGCAAGGTGGTCGGCGACCCGAGCATCGCCGACTACCTCACGCATGTCCTCTTCGGCCTGGTCGGCGTCACGGGCCCGGTCGACTACACCGGCCGTACGTCCGCGACCGTCGCGTACTCGCTGGGCGCGCTCGGCCTGCTGACCGCGCTCACCACCTGCTATCTGGCGTTCCGCCCGGAACATCCGGCGGCCCGGCTCACCGAGAGCGACGAGGCACGGCTGCGCGCGCTGCTCGACCGGCACGGCGCCCGCGACTCGCTGGGCCACTTCGCGCTGCGCCGCGACAAGGGCGTGGTGTTCTCGCCCAGCGGCAAGGCGGCCGTCTGCTACCGCGTCGTCTCCGGGGTGATGCTCGCCAGCGGCGACCCCGTCGGCGATGTGGAGGCCTGGCCGGGCGCGATCGAACGCTTCATGGACGAGGCCAAACGGCACTCCTGGACGCCCGCCGTGATGGGCTGCTCGGAGACCGGCGGCGAGGTGTGGACCCGTGAGACCGGCCTGGACGCTCTCGAACTGGGCGACGAGGCGGTGGTGGACGTCGCGGATTTCTCCCTCACGGGGCGCGCGATGCGGAATGTGCGCCAGATGGTGAAGCGCATCGAGCGCCAGGGTTACGAGACCCGCGTGCGGCGGGTGGCTGACCTCGCCGAACCCGAGCTGGCCCGGATCCAGCGGGCCGCGGCCGACTGGCGCGGCACCGACACCGAACGCGGCTTCTCGATGGCGCTCGGCCGGATCGGCGACCCGGCCGACAGCGCCTGTCTGATCGCCACCGCGCACAAGCGGGACGAGGAGCCGGGGCCGTACGGCGATCTGAAGGCCGTGCTGCATTTCGTCCCCTGGGGCGCGGACGGCGTCTCGCTCGACCTGATGCGGCGCGACCGCGCGGCCGATCCGGGAATGAACGAACTGCTGATCGTGGCGGCCCTGCGGGCGGCGCCGCGGCTCGGCGTCAGCCGGGTCTCGCTGAACTTCGCGATGTTCCGCTCCACGCTCGCCCGCGGCGAGAAGCTGGGCGCGGGTCCGGTGCTGCGCTGCTGGCGCGGGCTGCTGGTGTTCCTGTCCCGGTGGTTCCAGATCGAGTCCCTGTACAAGTTCAACGCCAAGTTCCGGCCCCGCTGGGAACCTCGCTTCCTCGTCTTCCGCAACACGCGCGACCTGCCCCGTATCGGAGTCGCCGCGATGCGGGCCGAGGGCTTCGTCACCCTCGCGCCGCCCCGCGTTCTGCGGGTGTGGACCAGGCGCCCGTGCCCGCACCCGGCGGCGGACCGGCAGGACCGTGAAGTCCGGCCCGCGTAGCGGCCTGGCAGCGCCCGTGGCGACTGGCGGATTCCGCCGCTCCGGGGCCTGGGGGCGTGGGCAGTACGCCATCCGGGCCTACGCTTGAGGCATGAGTACGTTGTATGACCGAGGGCCGGTCGCCGGGCTGCCCAGGTTCGACCGCTGCGCGGTCATGGGAGTCGTCAATGTGACGCCCGACTCCTTCTCCGACGGCGGGCGCTGGTTCGACACCACGACCGCCGTCAAGCGCGGCCTCGACCTGGTCTCCGAAGGCGCCGACCTGGTCGACGTCGGCGGCGAGTCCACCCGCCCCGGCGCCAGCCGGGTCGACGAGGCCGAGGAGCTGCGCCGGGTCGTGCCGGTGGTGCGTGACCTGGTCTCCGAGGGTGTCACGGTCTCCGTGGACACCATGCGCGCCAAGGTCGCCGAGCAGGCGCTGCGGGCGGGCGCCCGCCTGGTGAACGACGTCAGCGGCGGGCTCGCCGACCCCGGCATGGTGCCTACGGTGGCCGACGCGGGCGCTCCCTTCGTGGTCATGCACTGGCGCGGCTTCAGCGCGGACATGAACAGCAAGGCGGTCTACGCGGACGTGGTCGGCGAGGTCGTCGCCGAGCTCCACGCGCGCGTGGACGCCGTGGTCGCCGGAGGCATCGCGCCCGAGCGCATCGTGATCGATCCGGGGCTCGGGTTCGCCAAGCGGGCCGAGCACGACCTGGCGCTGCTGGCCCGCCTGGCGGACCTGCGGTCGCTCGGCCGCCCGATCCTCGTCGCCGCGTCCCGTAAGCGCTTCCTGGGACGTGTGCTGGCCGGTCCCGAG
Source organism: Streptomyces sp. O3 (assembly GCF_054788135.1). Lineage (NCBI taxonomy): Bacteria > Bacillati > Actinomycetota > Actinomycetes > Kitasatosporales > Streptomycetaceae > Streptomyces > Streptomyces sp. O3. The sequence continues at coordinate 26,998 of NZ_JBTVYK010000030.1, read as the reverse complement.
GGGGCGCCGCCGCCCGCCAGGGAGCGGGACTCCGCCACCGCCGCGGTCTCCGCCATCGCCGCGCACGAGGGCGCCTGGGCGGTGCGGGTCCACGAGGTGCGCGCCACCGCGGACGCGGTCCGCGTCGCCCGTGCCATCCAGGACGCCAAGGGAGCCATGTGACGTCGCACACCGAAGCCGTCACGGAGGCGAACACGGCGTTCTACGAGGCGATGGAGCGCGGTGACTACGACGGGCTCTCCGCGCTCTGGCTGGACGACGGCTCAGGACCCGACTCGTGGTCGGACGTGTCGTGTGTGCACCCCGGCTGGCACGTGCTCACGGGGCGCGGCGAGGTCCTGAGGTCGTACGCCGCGCTGATGGCGCAGATCGACTACATCCAGTACTTCCTGACCGATCTCACGGTCCGCGCGTCCGGGGACACCGCCGTGGTGACCTGCACCGAGAACATCCTGCTCGGCGGCCCCAGCGAGGAGGGCGACGACATCGGCCCCCTGGTCGGCCAGCAGTTCGTCGCCACCAATGTGTTCCACCGCACACCCGACGGCTGGAAGATGTGGGCCCACCACTCGTCCCCGGTCCTCGCGGACTCCGACGAGGAGGACGGCGGCGGCGAGGGCGGCGCGTCACCTGCCTGAGTGGGCCGCGGGTCCGGCGGGATTGGATCCGGCCCTCCTGGGTATAGGCCGGGTTCCAGCGGTGGCCCCGCCCGTCCCCAGGGCCCCGTGGGCGGGCGCTGTCAGTGCGCGCGGGTAGATTCGCCTCAAGGCTTGCGTGCCGACCGCACTCGGCGCGGGCCTGCCGGAACGACGATTGCAGGAGTGATTCGCGTGGATCGTGTCGCGCTGCGCGGCCTGAAGGCCCGTGGGCACCACGGCGTGTATCCCAGGGAGCGCGAGGAGGGCCAGACCTTCATCGTGGACCTGGTGCTCGGCCTGGACACCACGGCGGCCGCGTCCGATGACGACCTGGCGAAGACCGTGCACTACGGCGTGGTCGCTGAGGAGGTCGTGGGGGTCGTCGAGGGTGAGCCCGTCAATCTGATCGAGACCCTCGCGGAGCGGATCGCCCAACAGTGCCTCAAGCACGACGGGGTACAAGAGGTCGAGGTGATCGTGCACAAGCCGGACGCCCCGATCACCGTGCCGTTCGACGATGTGACCATCACGATCACCCGGAGCCGAGTATGAAATCCCCCCGACTCCCGGACGCGCCGGGCGGAGCCGACGCCCGCGGCGCATCCGGCGGCGACCCGACCGTGCAGCCGGTGCCCGACTCCGTGGTCGAACAGGTCGACGCGGCCGACAGCACGCTGAGCAACCCCAAGCGCGCGGTGATCGCCCTCGGGGCCAACCTGGGCAACCGCCTGGAGAACCTCCAGGGCGCGGTCGACGCGCTCGGCGACACTCCGGGCTTGCGGGTCAAGGCGGTGTCCCCGGTGTACGAGACCGAGCCCTGGGGCGTCGACCCCGACAGCCAGCCGTCGTACTTCAACGCGATCGTCGTCGTCAAGACCACGTTGCCCCCGTCCTCGCTGCTCGAACGGGCGCACGCGGTCGAGGAGGCCTTCCACCGCGCCCGTGACCAGCGCTGGGCGGCCCGCACCATCGACGTCGACATCGTGTCCTACCAGGACGTCGTCTCCGACGACCCGGTGCTCACGCTGCCCCACCCGCGCGCCCATCAGCGCGCCTTCGTCCTCGCCCCCTGGCACGACGTGGAGCCGGAGGCCCAGCTCCCCGGCCACGGCCCGGTCGCCCAGCTCCTGGCGTCGGTCACCCGCGAAGGCATCGCCCAGCGCGACGACCTGGAACTCCGGCTGCCCGATTAGTCGTTAGGCTGCCAGATACGGAACGAACGTGAGAGGCCACCTGTGAAGCAGTTGCGCATCAGGACGCTGGTCGGCCTGTTCCTGGTGGCCGGGGTGCTGTCCTGGGGCGGGGCCAGCATGTGGGACTCGCTCGGCACCCTGCCGAGCGTCCCGTCGGCCGCGCCGATCGTGCTGGCGGCGATCGCGGCCGTGCTGCTGGCGACGGCGCTCTCGCTCCGGTCCAGGCTGCGCGCCCAGCGCGAGCGGCGCCCCGGCGCGAAGGGCGTGGAGCCGATGATGGCGGCGCGCGCCGTGGTCTTCGGGCAGGCCAGCGCGCTGGTGGCCGCGCTGGTCGCCGGGATGTACGGCGGCACGGGCGTCTTCCTGCTCAGCCGCCTCGACGAGCCCGCCCGCCAGGACCAGGCGATCTACGCGGGCTTCTCGGTCCTGGCGGGCGCGGCGGTGGTGGCGGCGGCACTGTTCCTGGAGCGCGTCTGCAAGCTCCCCGATGACGACGACACAGCCGAGGGCGCGGCCCCGGCATAGGGCACCGCCCGGCTGTCCGGGCCAGGCGGTGCCGAGGGCCGAGGTTACTTCGCCAGTATCAGGCTCATCGCTTCCGCGCGGGTCGCCGCGTCGCGGAGTTGGCCGCGTACCGCCGACGTCACGGTCCGCGCGCCCGGCTTGCGGATGCCGCGGACCGACATGCACATGTGCTCGGCCTCGACGACGACGATCACACCGCGCGCCTCGAGAATCCGCATCAGCGAGTCCGCGATCTGCGTGGTGAGTCGTTCCTGCACCTGGGGACGCCGTGCGTAGACCTCGACGAGCCGGGCCAGCTTCGACAGTCCGGTGATCTTCCCGCTGTCCGCGGGGATGTACCCCACATGGGCCACGCCGTGGAACGGCAGCAGGTGATGCTCGCAGAAGCTGACGATCTCGATGTCCTTGACCAGCACCATCTCGTCGTGGCCCAGGTCGAACGTCGTGGTGAGCACGTCCTCCGGCTGCTGCCACAGCCCGGCCAGCAGCTCCCGGTACGCCCGCGCCACCCGCCCCGGAGTCTCCCGCAGGCCCTCGCGGTCCGGGTCCTCGCCGACCGCGATGAGCAGCTCCCGCACGGCGTTCTCGGCCCGCTTCTCGTCGAACTCGCCGATCGAGCCCTCGCCGTCCAGTGTCACCGGGTCGGTCATGTCTGCCTCGTTCCTGTACGCCTTGCGTGCGGCCTCATGGGAAAGCCGCACCCCCCAAGGCTAGAACCCTGGGGGGTGCGGCTCCATTCCGGGCCCGGCTCAGCTCTCCGGACGGTCCTCCGGAGCGGGCTCGGGCGTCTTGGTGATGTCCACCGAGGCCGAGCTGATGTCCAGCGCGGAGCCCGCCGTCACCGCGGGCGTGGAGCCGTTGGTGAGCGACAGCTCCTTGGGCGAGAGCACCGGCGGGCGGGTCGACGGCGTACGCCGCGAGGAGCCGGTCCACGCCGGGCGGGACGGGCGCTTCACGATCGGGGCGAAGATCTCGGCGATCTCCTCCTTGCCGAGGGTCTCCTTCTCCAGCAGTTCGAGCACCAGGTTGTCCAGGACGTCGCGGTTCTCGACCAGGATCTCCCAGGCCTCGTTGTGCGCGGTCTCGATGAGCTTCTTGACCTCTTCGTCGACCAGCGCGGCGACCTCTTCCGAGTAGTCACGCTGATGCGTCATGTCCCGGCCCAGGAACGGCTCGGTGTTGTCGCCGCCGAACTTGATCGCGCCGAGCCGCTCGGTCATGCCGTACTGCGTGACCATGGCGCGAGCCGTGGCGGTGGCCTTCTCGATGTCGTTCGCCGCGCCCGTGGTCGGGTCGTGGAAGACGAGTTCCTCGGCCGCGCGGCCGCCCAGCATGTACGCGAGCTGGTCCAGCATCTCGTTGCGCGTGGTGGAGTACTTGTCCTCGTCGGGCAGCACCATGGTGTAGCCCAGGGCCCGGCCGCGCGACAGGATCGTGATCTTGTGCACGGGGTCGGAGTTCGGCGAGGCCGCCGCGACCAGGGCGTGTCCGCCCTCGTGGTACGCGGTGATCTTCTTTTCCTTGTCCGACATGACCCGAGTCCGCTTCTGCGGGCCCGCCACGACACGGTCGATGGCCTCGTCCAGGAAGTGGTTGTCGACCAGCTTCTTGTCGCTGCGCGCGGTGAGCAGCGCGGCTTCGTTCAGGACGTTCTGCAGGTCGGCGCCGGTCATGCCGGGCGTGCGCCGGGCGACGGCGGCCAGGTCGACGTCCGGGGCGACCGGTTTGCCCTTCTGGTGGACCTTGAGGATCTCCAGGCGGCCCTGCATGTCCGGGCGGTCGACGGCGATCTGCCGGTCGAAGCGGCCGGGCCGCAGCAACGCCGGGTCCAGGATGTCCGGGCGGTTGGTGGCGGCGATCAGGATGACGCCGCCCTTGACGTCGAAGCCGTCCATCTCGACGAGCAGCTGGTTGAGCGTCTGCTCGCGCTCGTCGTGGCCGCCGCCCATGCCGGCGCCGCGATGGCGGCCCACGGCGTCGATCTCGTCGACGAAGACGATGGCCGGGGCGTTCGCCTTGGCCTGCTCGAAGAGGTCGCGGACACGCGAGGCGCCCACACCGACGAACATCTCGACGAAGTCGGAGCCGGAGATCGAGTAGAACGGCACCCCGGCCTCGCCCGCGACGGCACGCGCGAGCAGCGTCTTGCCGGTGCCGGGCGGGCCGTACAGCAGCACGCCCTTGGGGATCTTGGCGCCGACGGCCTGGAACTTCGCCGGCTCCTGGAGGAACTCCTTGATCTCGTGGAGCTCCTCGACGGCCTCGTCGGAGCCCGCGACGTCGGCGAACGTCGTCTTCGGGGTGTCCTTGGTGATCAGCTTGGCCTTGGACTTCCCGAACTGCATGACACGGGAGCCGCCGCCCTGCATCTGGTTCATCAAGAACAGGAAAACGACGATGATCAGGATGAACGGCAGCAGCGAGAGCAGGAACGTGACGAACATGTTCTGCTTCTCGGGCGAGACGGTGTAGCTCTTCTCGATGTCGCCGTTCTCGTAGTGCTCCTGGAGCTTGGCGGCGAGCTGGGTGCCCTGCTCGCCGATATAGCTGGCCTGGATCTTGGCGCTGCCGCCGTACTTGTCCTTGTCTGCGCCGTCCTTCAGCTCGACCTTGATCTTCTGCTCATCGCCGGTCGTGAGCTTGGCGCTCTCCACCTGCTTGTCGTCGATCGCCTGCACGACCTTGCCGGTGTCCACTGTCTTGTGGCCGCCGGACGAACCGACGACCTGCATCAACACGACCACGGCGAGGACGGCCAGCACGATCCACATGACCGGCCCACGGAAGTATCGCTTCACGTCCATCCATACGGAGCGGTGTCGCCCCGTCCCTCCTGCCATAGTGAGTTTGATAAAGACTGAAAAGACTGATCTGAAGACTGCCCTTCGGACGGTACCTCAGCATTGTCCCCGAAGCTGCAGGGACAGCGGGCGAACCCGTCTCTCCCTGCTCCAACGGCGGGAACCCGCCGAGGGTTCCCGCGCGGTCGGACGGGTCAGCCGCCGTAGACGTGCGGGGCGAGGGTGCCGACGAACGGGAGGTTCCGGTACTTCTCGGCGAAGTCCAGACCGTAGCCGACGACGAACTCGTTGGGGATGTCGAAGCCGACCCACTCGACGTCGATGTCCACCTTGGCCGCGTCCGGCTTGCGCAGCAGGGTGCAGACCTTCAGCGACTCGGGCTCGCGCGAGCCGAGGTTGGACAGCAGCCAGGACAGGGTCAGGCCGGAGTCGATGATGTCCTCGACGATCAGGACGTGCTTGCCCTTGATGTCGGTGTCGAGGTCCTTGAGGATCCGCACCACGCCGGACGACTGGGTGCCCGCGCCGTACGAGGAGACGGCCATCCAGTCCATGGTGACGGGGGTGGACAGGGCGCGGGCCAGGTCCGCCATCACCATCACGGCGCCCTTGAGCACGCCGACGATGAGCAGGTCCTTGCCCTCGTACTCCGCGTCGACCTTCGCTGCCAGCTCGGCCAGCTTCGCGTCGATCTCTTCCTTGGTGATGAGTACCGACTTCAGGTCGGTGCCCATGTCTTTCGCGTCCACCCGCACATCACTTTCGGTTCGCCGTCAGCCTTGCCGAATGACCAGTCTGCCACCCTGACGGTGTGCCTCGACGCGGCCGGGCAGGTTGATGGCCCGCTGGCCGCGCCAGGCGGTGATCAGCCGGTCGACTTCCTCGATGTGCCGGGCGAACAGCGAACCGGCGGGCGCGCCCGCCTCGATGGCGGCGCGGCGCAGCACCCGGCGGCGTACGGCGGGCGGCAGCGCGCCCAGCTCGGCGCAGCGCAGCCAGCCGTTCTCGTCGCGTACGGAGGTCTCGGCCTGGGCGGCCCAGGCGTCCAGGGCGTCGGCGTCGTCGCGGGACAGCTGGGCCGTACGGGCGAGGGCTTCGACGACGCCCTTGCCGAGCGCCTTCTCCAGTGCGGGCAGCCCTTCGTGGCGCAGGCGTGAGCGGGTGTAGGCGGGGTCGGCGTTGTGCGGGTCGTCCCAGACGGGCAGCGACTGGACCATGCAGGCCTTGCGGGCGGTCTGGCGGTCGAGCTGGAGGAAGGGGCGGCGGTAGCGGCCGGTGGCGCCGGGGCGTCCGGAGACGGCGGCCATGCCGGACAGCGAGCGGATGCCGGAGCCGCGGGCGAGGCCGAGCAGCACGGTCTCGGCCTGGTCGTCGCGGGTGTGGCCGAGCAGCACGGCGGCCGCGCCGTGGCGTTCGGCGGCGGCGTCCAGGGCGGCGTACCGGGCGTCGCGGGCGGCGGCCTCGGGGCCGCCGTCCCGGCCGACGGAGACCACGACCGAGTCGACCGGGTCGAGGCGCAGGGCGGTGAGCCGCGCGACGACCTCGGCGGCGCGGAGGTCCGAGCCGGGCTGCAGGCCGTGGTCGACGGTGACGCCGCCGGCCCGGATGCCGAGCTTGGGGGCTTCAAAGGCGAGGGCGGAGGCGAGCGCCATGGAGTCGGCGCCGCCGGAGCAGGCGACGAGCACGAGCGGCGTGCGGGGGCGGCCTTCCGGGGTCCCGCCGCCGGCGCTGGGGGCCGGAACGGGAGCGGCCGCGGGAGCTGGAGCTGGAGCTGGAGCTGGAGCTGGAGCTGGAGCAGTGTGCGCGTAATCGTGAGCGTGCGCATGGTGGCGCGCTTGGTTCTGCTGGTTCTGCGCGGTGTATTCGGCCAGTACCTCGTGGAGGACGCGGCGGACTGCCAGACGTATCGCCGCGACCGCGGGATGGGGACCCATTGCCCGGTTCCCTTCGTGAAGTTCGGGAGGGGGGTTCGATTCGGTCACTCAGAGTGTGTCGATGGTGACAGAGCCGAGCCGCTACCCGAGCATTGCACGCCTACTCATGGCTCACGGTCCCTCGGACGGGTGATTGCCGGGGCTTCCTTCTGCCATCGGCAGCACACCGCTCACGACTCTGCCTTACGGTGCACCCTCGCGACCCAGTCCGCCGGTTTGGCGATCTCCGCCTTGGTGGGGAGGGTGTTGGGCGACGTCCAGACGCGGTTGAAGCCGTCCATGCCCACCTCGTCAACGACGGCGCGGACGAAACGTTCGCCGTCGCGGTACTGGCGGAGCTTGGCATCCAGGCCGAGCAGCTTGCGCAGCGCCTGATCGAGGCGGGAGGCGCCGCGGGCCCTGCGCTGCTGGAACTTCTCGCGGATCTCCGCGACGCTCGGCACGACGTCCGGGCCCACGCCGTCCATCACGAAGTCGGCGTGCCCTTCGAGCAGGGACATCACCGCGGTCAGCCGACCGAGGATCTCGCGCTGGCGCGGGGTCTGGACCAGCTCGACGATGGACCGGCCGCCGTCGTCCTCCTCACCCTCGGTGCGGTTGCCCGCGAGCGCGGACGCGGCCTCCCGGAAGCGCTCCAGGATGGTCATCGGGTCGACCTCGGTCTCGCCGAGGAATGACTGGATTTCGCCCTCTAGGTGGTCGCGCAGCCAGGGCACGGCGGTGAACTGGGTGCGGTGGGTCTCCTCGTGCAGGCACACCCAGAGGCGGAAGTCATGCGGCGCCACGTCCAGCTCGCGCTCCACGTGCACGATGTTCGGGGCTACGAGAAGGAGGCGGCCGCCGCCGTTCGGGGCGGCGGGGAGGTCGCGGGTGGCGGGGGCGAAGGTCTCGTACTGGCCGAGCACGCGGGAGGACAGGAACGACAGCAGCATGCCGAGCTCGACGCCGGTGACCTTGCCGCCCACCGCGCCCAGCATGGCACCGCCGGGGCCGCCGGGGCGGCGGTCCTGCATCTTCTCCAGCAGGGGCTTCAGGACTTCCCGGAACCCTGCCACGTTCGCGCGCACCCAGCCGGGCCGGTCCACGACCAGCACGGGGGTGTCGTGGAGCGCGCCGCCTTCCCCGTCCCCCTGGAGTCCCATCCGCGTGAACGAACGGACGTGCTCCTCCGACGATCTGGCGTGCCTGCGCAACTCGGCGACGATGGCCCGCGCTTCGTCGCGGCTCACCTCCGGGCCCGGCCGTACCAGCCGGGTCGCGGTCGCCACCGCGAGGTTCCAGTCGACCATCTCCGCACCACCGATGCTCGTCATGCATCAACCGTACGTGCTCGACCACCCATCCGGCCCCGGCCGGGGGAACGGGGTTGCCCCGAGGGAACCCGCCACGGAGGCGGGCCTGTCGGACCGGCTGACCAGGGTCGGGGGGTTGTGCCCACCCGTTCCGCCCTGCGGAACGTATGCCCACAACGGAAAGACGCCCACCCCCGCCCCACAACGAACAGAACGCACGCACGCGCGCACCTGCGGTCAGTCGGTCAGCGCGGTGGCCAGGCGGTCGAGGGTGGCCTTGGCCGCGTACGGGTCGGTGGTGCCGTACGCGGTGAAGGCGAACGCCAGCAGGCGGCCGTCGGCGTCGACGACGGTGCCGGCGAGCGTGTTGACCCCGGTGAGGGTGCCCGTCTTGGCGCGGACCAGGCCGGTCGCGGCCGCCGTGTCCCGGTCCGTGTACCGGTTGCGCAGCGTCCCGGTGAAGCCCGCGACGGGCAGTCCCGTGAGGGCCGGGCGGAGCTCGGGGCTGGCCGGGTCGGCCGCGCGGGCGAGCAGCGCGGTGAGCAGCCGCGCGGTGACCTTGTCCGCCCGGTCCAGGCCGCTGCCGTCCGCGAAGCGGGCGCCGTCGACCGGCAGGCCGAGCTCGGCCAGCTGGGCCGTGACGGCCTTGCGCGCGCCGGCGAAGCTCGCCGGTTCGCCCGCGGCGAGCGCGACATGCCGTACCAGCGCCTCGGCGGTGTCGTTGTCGCTGCGCGTCAGCATGCGCTCGACCAGGGCGGAGACCGGGGCCGACCGGACCCGCGCCAGAGTCTCGGCGTCCTTCGGCGCCCGCGCGGCGCGGGGCTCGGCCTGGACCTCGACGCCCCGGTCGCGCAACAGGCCCGCGAAGGCGCGGGCCGCCTCCAGCGCGGGGTCGGCGACCCGCGGCGCCGGGCCCGAGGTCGAGTCGTCCAGGCGCCCCTGGTCGGCCGAGAGCGCCATGACGGGGGCGATGTTGTCGTTGGGGCCGATGGGGTGCAGGAGGGGTCCCGAGTAGAGCGAAGCGTCGTAGGAGAACGTCAGGCTCGGCGGGCCGGACGCGCCGGACGCGCCGGACGCGCCGGAACGATCCTTCAGCGCCTTGGCCGTGGCGTCCGCCAGCTCCCGCAGGCTCGCCCCGCCGTCGGTGTCCTCGCGCGCGCTGAGCGTGGGATCGCCGCCGCCGACCAGCGTGACCTCCTCGGCGTTCGCGACCACACGCGTCTCGATCCGGCGGTCGGGGCCGAGCGCCGACAGCGCCGCCACCGCCGTGGCGATCTTGATGGTGGACGCGGGCGTCGCCGCCTCGCCCGCCCGCGCCCCGTACAGCTCGTCGCCGCTGGCCACGTCGACGACCGACGCGGTGGCGCGCTCGCCGAGCGAGGGGTCCTCAAGGAGCGGACCGAGTACGTCCGCGACGTCGTCCCCGGTGGGTCCGGGGCCCGGTCCCGCGCCCGCGGGGGCCGTCAGCGCGGCCAGCACACTGGGCGCGCTCGGCGCGGGCCGGGGCTTTCGCGCCGTACCGTGACCGTGATCTGCGCCACCGTCTGAGCTCTGGGAAGCCGCCCGCTGCCGCTCGGCCGTACGCTGGCCTGAGTCCCAGGGACCGGCCGCGGTCGCCAGACCGGCTGACAGCGCGAGGCCGGCCACGGCCGAGCCCGCCGTGAGCTGCCAGGTACGGAGCCTTCCGGACCGCGCGGGCCGCGGAGGCTCCGGGAGCTTCAGGCGTTTCGGAAGCCTCCGGAACTTGAGCTCGGGCACCACGGGACAGCCCCTTTCGCGATCACCAGCTTGCGTGAGGGACACTTAACCACTGCGTCTTGCCGAGGGATGACATCCCCGGTAGCCGTGGCCGCCTAACAGGCCGGGGGTCCGGGGGTCAGCCCCCGGGAGGACGCAGCACCCATTCGTCATATGTGCTGATCATGGAGGAGCCACCGGTGGAGTTCGACGTCACGATCGAGATTCCGAAGGGTTCGCGGAACAAGTACGAGGTGGACCACGAGACCGGTCGTATCCGCCTGGACCGCCGACTCTTCACGTCGACCAGCTACCCGGCTGACTACGGCTTCGTCGAGAACACCCTCGGCGAGGACGGCGACCCGCTGGACGCGCTGGTCATCCTGGACGAGCCCACGTTTCCGGGCTGCCTCATCACCTGCCGCGCCATCGGCATGTTCCGGATGACGGACGAGGCGGGCGGCGACGACAAGCTGCTGTGCGTGCCCGCGTCCGACCCGCGCGTGGAGCACCTCCGGGACATCCACCACGTGTCGGAGTTCGACCGTCTGGAGATCCAGCACTTCTTCGAGGTCTACAAGGACCTGGAGCCCGGCAAGTCCGTCGAGGGCGCCGACTGGGTCGGCCGCGCCGAGGCCGAGGCCGAGATCGAGGCCTCGTTCAAGCGGCTGGAGGCGAAGGGCGGCCACTGAGCTGGCACTCACCTGACCGGCGCGAACGGGCCGGGCGACCTCCCCGAGAGGCTCGCCCGGCCCGTTTGCGTGTCCCTGCGCATACTGGGCGTACCAGAGGTACGCGCGCGGCACGGGCGACAAGAGCGACAGGCGACGAAAACGACGGACGGCGAAAACGACGGACGGCGGAACGACGGACGGCGGAACGACGGACGGCGAAAACGACGGACGTTAAGACGTACGCGGCGGGAACGGGCTAAGGAGCGAGGTTGGGTTCGGTAGGTGGTGTCGTGTCGGACGACGACGACCGCAAACCGCAGTCGGACGAGGCGCACAGCGCGTTCGCCCCGGTGGAGGGCTTCGACGCGGCCGCCCCGGCCGAGACGGACGAGCAGCCGACGTCGGAGTTCACCATTCCCGACGGGCTGCGGATTCCGCCCGCGCCCGAGGAGCCGGAGAGCTCGGCCTTCACCCCGCCGCCCGCCTTCGAGGCCCGCCTGGCGTCCCACTTCACACCCCCTGAGGGCGTCCCCCTGGTCAAGCTGATCAAGGAGGCGCCCTGGCAGGACCAGATGCGGACGATGCTGCGCACCCCGTCCGGCGAGCGCCCGGCGCCGGAGCCCACACAGCGGCACGAGGACGAGGCGGGCCCCGCCGTGCCGCGCGTGCTGGACCTGACGCTGCGTATCGGCGAGCTGCTGCTCGCGGGCGGCGAGGGCGCGGAGGACGTGGAGGCCGCGCTGTTCGCCGTCACCCGGTCGTACGGCCTGGACCGCTGCGAGCCGAATGTCACCTTCACCGAGCTGTCGATCTCGTACCAGCCGTCCCTGGTGGACCACCCGGTGACGGCCGCCAGGACGGTACGCCGCCGGGGCACCGACTACACCCGGCTCGCGGCCGTCTACCGCCTGGTGGACGACATCGGCTCCACGGATGTCGAGGTCTCGCTGGAGGAGGCGTACCGGCGGCTCGCCGAGATCCGGCGGAACCGCCACCCCTATCCGGGGTGGGCGCTCACGGCGGCCGCCGGGCTGCTGGCCGGGGCCGCGTCCACGCTGGTGGGCGGCGGTGTGGTGGTGTTCGTGGCGGCCGCCGTCGGGGCGATGCTGGGCGACCGGTTCGCCTGGCTGGTCGCGGGGCGCGGAATGCCGGAGTTCTACCAGTTCGTGGTGGCGGCGATGGCTCCGGCCGGCATGGGCTGTCTGACCAGCGTGCTCGACCTTCCCGCGGGCCGGTCCGCCGCGGTGATCACCGGTGGACTGTTCGCGCTGATTCCGGGGCGGGCCCTGGTGGCGGGCGTCCAGGACGGGCTGACCGGCTACTACCTCACGGCCGCCGCCCGGCTGCTGGAGGTCGCGTATCTCATCGTCGGCATCGTCTGCGGCGTGCTGATCGCGCTCTCGCTGGGGCTCGCGCTCGGCGCCGGACTCACCCCGGAGACGGAGATCCACAGCCCCAGCCGTCCGCTCATCCAGATCGCGGCGGCGATGGCGCTCAGTCTCGCGTTCGCCATACTGCTCCAGCAGGAACGTTCCACTGTGCTGATGGTGACCCTCAACGGCGGGGTCGCCTGGGTCGTGTTCGGCGCGATGGCCACGGCGGGCCGGATGTCGCCGGTGCTCGCGACGGCGGTCGCGGCCGGTCTGGTGGGGCTCTTCGGCCAGCTGCTCTCGCGCTACCGGTTCGCCTCCGCGCTGCCGTACGTCACGGCGGCGATCGGGCCGCTGCTGCCGGGTAGCGCCTTCTACTTCGGGCTCCTGGAGATGTCCCGGAACAACCTCCCCGACGGGCTGGCCTCACTGTCCAAGGCGGTGACCCTGGCCCTGGCCATCGCGATCGGCGTCAACCTGGGCGCGGAGCTGGCTCGGCTGTTCCTGCGGCGGCCGGGGGCGACCAGCCCGGCGGCCCGCCGTGCGGCGAAGCGGACCCGCGGCTTCTGAGCCGGGGCTTCCGACCCGCGGCTTCTGACCGGCGGTTCTGAGCCGGAGAGCCCCTCCCTGACCGGAGAGCCCCTCCCTGATATGCCCCCGACCGCGCGATGCCTAGGATGGTCGCTGCTCCTCTCGCCAGCCGAGAGCCGAACCACGGCCACGTGCCGCACCAAGGCCACGAGCCGACAGCCGAAACAGGAGAATGATGGCCAAGCCATCCGGTCACCGCGTCTTCAACGCCTTCCGCGGCGCCCTCATCGGCACCGCGGAAGCGGTACCCGGCGTCAGCGGTGGCACCGTCGCGCTGATCACCGGCGTGTACGAGAAGCTGATCGGCGGCGCCGGTCACCTCACCAGCGCGCTGCGCGTGGGCGCCTCCGACCTGGCGCGCGGCCGCGGGACCGCGCGCGCCAGAGCCGAGCTCAGGAACGTCGACTGGAGCGTGCTGTTGCCGCTCCTGGCGGGCATGGCGGCGGCCCTGGTGCTGGCGGCCAAGCTGATCGCCCCGGTGGTCGAGGAGCACCCGCAGTTCGCGTACGCCGTGTTCTTCGGCCTGGTGCTGGCCTCGCTGTGGGTGCCGTACTCGGGCTCGGGGAAGCGCTGGACCGCGGGGAACTACGCGCTCTGTCTGGTGGTCGCCGCGGGTGCCTTCACGCTGACCGGACTGCCGCCCGGCGAGATGCCGACCAACCCCGTGGTGGTCGCGCTGGCGGGCTCGGTCGCGATCTGCGCGCTGGTGCTGCCGGGCGTCTCCGGCTCGTTCCTGCTGCTGACCATGGGCCTGTACGAGCCGACCATCGACGCCGTCAACGAGCGCGACCTCGGCTATGTCGCCGCCTTCGGTCTTGGCTGTGCGGTGGGGCTCGCGCTGTTCGTGAAGCTGCTGAAGTGGCTGCTGGAGAACTACCACCACATGACGCTGGTCGTGATGACCGGCCTGATGGCCGGTTCGCTGCGCGCGCTGTGGCCCTGGCAGGACGACGACCGCGGGCTGCTCGCGCCCAGCGGCTCGGTCGGCCTGACATTCGGTCTGATCGTGCTCGGCGCGGCCGTGGTGATCGCCGTACTGGTCTGGGAGCACCGCGCACGCGGCAAGGCGCAGGCGGAGCCGCCCGCCGCGCCCCGGCGCGCCCGCCACGCGCGCGTGGACTAAGTCCCCTAGTCCCCTGGTGAACTAGGGGACTAGGGGCCACGGCGGGCGCCCCTTGCCGCTTACGCGTGCCGGACGGCGTTCGCCAGGATCGCCTCACGCAGGTAGGCGGTCATGCCCGGCTTGATCGCCTCATAGGTGGCGGTGAACCGCGGGTCCGCGACGTACATCTCGGCGAGTCCCGTGTGGATCTCGTAGCCGCAGTCGTAGTACGCGTCGCAGATCAGCCGCCGGTGCTCCTCGGCGAGGTCCATCGCCGCCGCCGAATCCGGCTCCTCGCCCGCGTCCATCACGGCGACGAAGCGGCGCCCCCAGTCCTCCTGCGCCTCCTTGATCCGCCGCCAGTCCTCCTTGGTGTACCCGGCGACCCTGCGCTGCGACTGGCGGTAGGCGTCCGTGCCGCCCCAGCGCTCCTCGGCCTCGGCCGCGTACCGGTCGGGGTCGAAGTCTCCGAAGACCTCGAACTTCTCCTCGGGTGTGAGGTTGATGCCCATCTTCTGTGCCTCCATGGCGGTCTCGACGGCCGCGGCCATCTCCTGGAGCTTGCCGATCCGGGCGGACAGCAGCTCGTGCTGGCGCCGCAGGTGCTCCCGCGGGTCCGTGTCCGGGTCGTCCAGCAGCGCGGCGACCTCGTCGAGCGGGAATCCGAGCTCCCGGTAGAACAGGATCTGCTGCAGCCGGTCCAGGTCCCGGTCGTCGTAACGCCGGTGCCCCGCGTGGCTGCGGCCGCTCGGTCGGAGCAGCCCGATCTCGTCGTAGTGGTGCAGTGTGCGCACCGTGACACCGGCGAAACCGGCGACCTGTCCCACGGAGTAGCCCATCGCCCGCTCCCTTCGTCGTGCTCGGTACGTGACTCAGCCTGCGCCCTCACGTCGCGTGAGGTGCAAGCCCGTACTCCGGTGCGCCGCCCCGAGCTGCCGTGTCCGCTATGTCCCCATACTGTGAGGCGCGTGGCATCCGGCACGGCAGAAGGAGTCCCCCCATGACCACGCCTGTGAACGTCGCCGTCATCTACTACTCGTCCACCGGCACCGTCGCCGCCATCGCCAAGGCCCTGGCGGACACGGCGCGGCAGTCCGGGGCCGACGTACGGCTGCGCAGGGCGCGGGAGCTGGCGCCCCAGGCGGCGATCGACGCGAACCCGGCCTGGGTCGCCAACGTCGCGGCCACCGCGGACATCCCCGAGGCCACGCCGGATGACATGGTCTGGGCGGACGCGGTGCTGTTCGGCTCGCCCACTCGCTTCGGGAACGTCACCTCGCAGCTGAAGCAGTTCATCGACACGCTGGGCGGCCTGTGGCAGTCCGGGCAGCTCGCCGACAAGGTCTACAGCGGCTTCACCGCGTCGGCCACCGCGCACGGCGGCCAGGAGTCGACCCTGCTGGCTCTGTACCACACGATGCACCACTTCGGCGGCATCCTGGTCGCCCCCGGCTACACCGACCCCAGCAAGTTCGCCGACGGCAATCCGTACGGCACCTCGCATGTCTCGGGGGCGCAGGGCGAGCTGCCGGTCGCCGAGCAGACCCTGACCGCCGCGAAGGTGCAGGCCGAGCGAGTCGTACGGTTCACCCGAGCGATCAAGCAGGGCCTGGCAGGCGCGGAGAGCTGACGATCCGATGGCGCTGCACCGGAACGCGGGCGGGCGGGACGAGCCCGACCGCGCGCTCTCGCTCAGCCCGTTCGCCGAGGTGAACCCGGCGGCCGGGATGGTGTCGGCGCCGCCCAGGCACCGGCTGCCGGACGGCCCGCTGGCGCCCTCGCTCGCGTACCAGCTGGTGCACGACGAGCTGATGCTCGACGGCAACTCCCGGCTCAATCTGGCCACCTTCGTCACCACCTGGATGGAGCCGCAGGCCGGGGTGCTGATGGCGGAGTGCCGGGACAAGAACATGATCGACAAGGACGAGTATCCGCGCACCGCCGAGCTGGAGCGGCGCTGTGTGGCGATGCTCGCCGACCTGTGGAACGCGCCGGACCCGGCGGCCGCCGTGGGCTGTTCGACCACCGGGTCGAGCGAGGCGTGCATGCTCGCGGGGATGGCGCTGAAGCGGCGCTGGGCGAAGCGGAACGCGGACCGCTATCCGGGCGCGGCCCGCCCCAATCTGGTGATGGGCGTCAACGTCCAGGTCTGCTGGGAGAAGTTCTGCAACTTCTGGGAGGTCGAGCCCCGCCTGGTGCCGATGGCGGGCGACCGGTTCCATCTCGACGCGCGGTCCGCCGCCGGGCTCTGCGACGAGAACACCATCGGCGTGGTCGCCGTGCTGGGCTCCACCTTCGACGGCTCGTACGAGCCGGTGGCGGACATCTGCGCGGCCCTGGACGACCTGCGCGAGCGCACCGGTCTTGATGTCCCGGTCCATGTGGACGGCGCGTCCGGGGCGATGGTCGCGCCGTTCCTCGACCCGGACCTGACCTGGGATTTCCGGCTGCCGCGGGTCAGCTCGATCAACACTTCGGGGCACAAGTACGGGCTGGTCTACCCCGGCGTCGGCTGGGCGCTGTGGCGGTCCGCCGCCGAGCTGCCCGACGAGCTGGTCTTCCGGGTCAACTACCTGGGCGGCGACCTGCCGACGTTCGCGCTGAACTTCTCCCGTCCCGGCGCGCAGGTGGTGGCGCAGTACTACACCTTCCTGCGGCTGGGCCGCGAGGGCTACCGGGCCGTCCAGCAGTCGACCCGCGACGTCGCCCGCGGCCTGGCCGAGCGCATCGCCGCGCTGGGCGACTTCACCCTGCTCACGCACGGCGACCAGCTGCCGGTGTTCGCGCTGACCACGGCGCCCGACGTCCGCGCGTACGACGTCTTCGACGTGTCCCGGCGGCTGCGCGAGCGCGGCTGGCTGGTGCCCGCGTACACCTTCCCGGCGAACCGGGAGGATCTGTCGGTGCTGCGCGTGGTCTGCCGCAACGGCTTCTCGGCGGATCTGGCGGAGCTGTTCCTGGGCGACCTGCGCGGCCTGCTGCCGGAACTGCGCCGCCAGCCGTGCCCGTTGGGCGGAGACCCGGCCCAGGCGACCGGCTTCCACCACTGAGGCGTGAGGCACTCAGCCGCTGAGGCACTCAGCCGCTGAGGCACTGAGGCCCGCGGGGTCAGCGCCGATTGAGGCCCGCGCCCGCGGGTCAGTCCCGGTCGCGGGCGGAGTGGTCCGTCGCGTACGGGTTCTCCTGGCCCTCGGCCAGTACGCCGACGAACGGCTCACCCTCGCCCGCGAAGGTGTACGCACCGCCCTCGACGCGCTCGATCAGGCCGCGGGTCCACTCGGCGCCCGCGTCCGCCTGGTGCACCCACATGCGCATCAGCTCGCCGATGTGACCGAGCGACTCGGGGCCCTCTTCGGGCGTGTAGTACTCGGTGACCGAGCGCCGCCACTCCAGGAAGCCCTCGACCCGCTCACGGAGCAGCGCGACGGCCTCCTCGCGGGGCAGGTCGACGATCAGCCCGACGCCCGCGGCCAGCACGTCCGGCTTCTGGTCGCGGGTGCGCAGGGCGTCCCTCAGCAGCGTGAAGTACTCGGCGGCGCCCGCGTCCGTGATCTCGTACTCGGTGCGCGGCGGGCCGCCCGCCGTGGAGGGTGCGGTCTCGTGCGCCTTGAGCAGGCCCTGCTTCGCCATCTGTTTCAGCGCGTGGTAGATCGAGCCCGGCTTGGCGTTGGACCATTCGTGGGCGCCCCAGTACTCCAGGTCGTTGCGCACCTGATAGCCGTGCGCCCGCCCGTGCTGGCGGATCGCGCCGAGCACCAGAAGCCGGATGGCTGACATGACCGCTCCCTCCACCCCCCTAATCAATTTTGACTAAGATAGCTCAGGGGGTAGCCCAGGGTGCGCCCCGTCCGGTCAGACCCGTCCGGTCAGACCCGTCCGGTCAGAACGGGAACCGGCTCCTGCCGTGCTGTACGGAGATCCACTTCTGGGTGGTGAACACGTCCAGCGTCGCGTCCCCGTTGAGGCGGCCGACCCCGGAGCTCCCCTCGCCGCCGAACGGCACCGGCGGCTCGTCGTGCACCGTGCTGTCGTTGACGTGGAACATCCCGGAGTCGATCTGGCGCGCGAAGTTCACGCCGCGCTCGATGTCGCCCGTGTGCACGGACCCGCTCAGCCCGTACGGGGTGTCGTTGGCGATCCGTACCGCCTCGTCCTCGCCGTCGAAGGGGACGATCAGCGCCACCGGGCCGAAGATCTCCTGCTGGAGCAGCGCGGAGTCGTCCGGCAGGCCGGTGAGCACACTCGGCTCCACCAGTGTGCCGACCGTGCTGCCGCGCACCAACGCGGTGGCCCCCTCGGCGAGCGCCTGCTCCACCACCGAGCTGAGCGACTCGGCCTGCGAGGAGTTGATGACCGGGCCGATGACGGTGCCCTCTTCGGCCGGGTCGCCGGTCTTGAGCGTCTTGACCTTGGCGACGAACCGCTCGGTGAACGCGTCCGCGACGGAGCGGTCCACCAGGATGCGGTTGGCGGCCATGCAGACCTGGCCCTGGTGCACGAAACGGCTGAAGACCGCCGCGTCCACCGCGTAGTCGAGATCGGCGTCGTCCAGGACGACGAGCGCGCTGTTGCCGCCCAGTTCGAGGACGACCTGCTTGAAGTTCGCCGCGCAGACGGTCGCGACATGCCGCCCGACCTTGTCGGAGCCGGTGAACGAGATGACCTTGGGCACCGGGTGCTCGATCAGCGCGTCCCCGATCTCCGCTATGTCGGTGATCACCACATTGAGCAGCCCCGGCGGCAGGCCCGCCTCCGCGAACACCTTGGCCACCAGCGAGCCGCCGCAGATCGGCGTGTTCTGGTGCGGCTTGAGCACCACCGCGTTGCCCAGCGCCAGCGCCGGGGCGACCGACTTCAGGGACAGCAGGAAGGGGAAGTTGAAGGGGCTGATGACGCCGACGACGCCGACCGGGACGCGGTAGACACGGTTCTCCTTGCCGTCGACCGGCGACGGGATGATCTTCCCCTCGGGCCGCAGCGCCACCTGGACGGCCTCGCGCAGGAACTCCTTGGCCAGGTGCAGTTCGAAGGCGGCCTTGAGCGGGGTGCCGCCCAGTTCGGTGACGATCGCGTCGGCGATCTCCTGCTCGCGCTCCTCGACGATCCTCAGGGCCCGCTCGACGACCGCCCGTCTGGCGTACGCGTTGGTCTTCGCCCAGTCCCGCTGCGCGCGCTCGGCCGCCCGGTAGGCCTGGTCCACCTCGTCGGCCGTGGCCACGGTGATCGCGGCCAGCTTCTCGCCGTTGTACGGATTGAAGTCGATGATGTCCCAGGAGCCGCTGCCGGTCCGCCATTCGCCGTCTATGTACTGCTGGGCGAGATCAGTGAAGATGGACATGCGACCCCTTAGCTGTGGTTGGGCGGGTACGAGCCTGATACGGGTGTGCCGTCATCGTACTGATGGTTCATCCGCTTCAGTACGCCAACGCGCTTGCGGCTCAGGAGAGTTGGAGCAGCCCGCGCAGGAGGTCGCGGCTCTGCTCCGGGCCGGGGCTGTCCTGCTGGAGCCGCTCCATGGCCCGCTCGTACTGCGCGACCTCCTCGCGCTTGTCGAGGTAGAGCGCGCTGGTGAGCTGCTCCAGGTAGACGACGTCCGAGAGGTCGGACTCGGGGAAGCGCAGCAGCGCGAAGGAGCCGGACTCGCCCGAGTGGCCGCCGAAGCTGAACGGCATGACCTGGAGGGTGACGTTCGGCCGCTCGGACACCTCGATGAGGTGCTCGAGCTGTCCGCGCATCACGGCCCGGTCGCCGTACGGGCGGCGCAGCGCGGCCTCGTCCAGCACGCAGTGGAAGCGCGGCGCGCGCTCGGAGACCAGCGCCTTCTGCCGCTCCAGGCGCAGCGCGATCCGGCGCTCGACCTCGGCCTCGGCCAGGTCCGGCGCTCCGCGCAGGATGACCGCGCGCGCGTACGCCTCGGTCTGCAACAGGCCGTGCACGAACTGGATTTCGTAGACCCGGATCAGCGACGCGGCGCCCTCCAGACCGACATAGGTCTGAAACCAGCCGGGCAGCACGTCCGAGTAACTGTGCCACCAGCCAGCGACGTTGGCCTCCTTGGCGAGGGCGAGCAGCGCGCCGCGCTCGGCCTCGTCCGTGACGCCGTACAGGGTGAGCAGGTCCTCGACATCCCTGGCCTTGAAGCTCACCCTGCCCAACTCCACCCGGCTGATCTTCGATTCGGAGGCCCGGATCGAGTAACCGGCCTGCTCCCTGGTGATGCCGCGCTCCTCGCGCAGACGCCTGAGCTGTGACCCCAGCAGGATCCGTCGTACCACCGAGCCGCTCGACTCTGCGGTCATCACTCGGTTCACCCTCCCCAGTCGCTCCCGGCCCCCGGCGCATGCAGTGTGCCATTAAAACGCTCCAGCCCGTACTTGTTCGGTTACAGAAACGACTCCCTCACCGGGCGGCTACGAAAGTGAACGTAGGAAGAAATGAGCAAGAACCGGTACGGGAACGTCTAACTCCGGCGCGTGCACGTGCATCTGCCCTTGCATCCGGTCTGCGCATTCGGAACCATGGGCCGCGCGCACCACCGCAACATCGCCGGGACCGCGAAAAAAACGGGGAGTGCCTCGCATGGGGACGAATGGATCGACCATGCTCGAGCCGTTACGGCATGAGCTTCCTCCGCTCGACCCATCGGCCGTCACGAGCGCCGTGTCCTGCGCTCTGCCCGCACGGTACGAAGCGGTGCGCGGAGCACGGAAGTTCACCCACCGGACACTGGGCGACTGGAAGCTGGACGACCGCTTCGACGATGTGGCGCTGGTCGTCTCCGAGCTCGTCACCAACGCACTGCGGCACGCGCTGCCCGCCGACCCGGCGCGGAGTGAAGCGGGCCGCGGTGACACGGGGTGCGGTGACCCGGCGCGGGGTGACGACACCCCGGTCCGGCTGCACCTGATGCACTGGGCCTCGCGCCTGGTGTGCGCGGTACGGGACCCGAGCGCGACCGGGCCCGAGGCGCGGGGCGGCCAGGGCGACACCGACACGGCCGAACTGGCGGACTTCTCAGCGGAGTCGGGGCGTGGGCTGTTCCTGGTGGACTCGTTCAGCGACAGCTGGGGGTGGCATCCGCTGGCGGGGGCGCTGCGCGGGAAGGTCGTCTGGGCGCTGTTCCGGCTCACGGAGGGCTGAGTCAGACGTGCGCGAGCGAAGGACCGACGCGAAGGACCGACGCGAAGGACCGACTCAGATCAGATGGTCGAACTCGCCGTCCTTGATGCCCAGCAGCATCGCCTCTATCTCGGCGCGCGTATAGACCAGGGCCGGTCCGTCCGGGTGGCGTGAGTTGCGCACCGCCACCCGGCCGCCCGGAAGCTTGGCGAACTCCACACAGGAACCCTGCGAGTTGCTGTGCCTGCTCTTCTGCCACACGACCTCGTGAAGCTCTGTGGCCGCCATGCCGTTGTACGCGTGGTCCACAGATCGCTCCCGGCTGCGCAGTTCGTGTAACGGTCAACTGCCCTGGATCATAACCTCTCTTCACGTGCGGATGCATGGGAAGATGCACGTGCACGCGAGGTGGCGGTCCGGCTCCTCGCGGTGACACAAAAAATCTCCTACGCGATAAACGTAGGAGATTTCCTGTCCGCCGGGGCAACGCCCCCGCACTGTCAGCGTGTCGAAGCGGAATACGGCAGTAGCGCCATCTCCCGCGCGTTCTTGATCGCACGCGCCAAGTGGCGCTGCTGCTGAGCGGTGACCCGAGTGACCCGGCGGCTGCGGATCTTGCCGCGGTCGGAGAGGAACTTCCGCAGCAGGTCCGTGTCCTTGTAGTCGATATACGTGATACCGGCCGCGTCCAGCGGGTTGGGGCGGGACTTGGCGGGCTTGTGGGGCTTGCGGCCGTCGGAGCGGCGGGGGGACATCAGACCTCCAGGAGGGTGTCGAAGGCGGGCGGCAGCCGCTTCCAGGCGGCGCGCCCGGCGGCGTATTCGGCGTCGGTGAGCAGGCAGGACTCCAAGACCCGGCAGAGTCCGTCGCGGTCGAGCCCCGGCGAGGTGAAGACCAGGTGCTGGCAGCAGTCGCCGTGCTCGGGGTGCCAGTCCAGGGCGGCGGCGGCCCGGCGGACCGGCGGCACCATCTCCCAGGCCGCGTCCGGGAGCGAGGCCAGCCAGGGCCCGGCGTTCTCCACGCAGAGCGCGCCGCCCGCCGCGTCCCAGGCCAGCAGGGTGTCCGGGCGGTCGGCGAGCCAGAACCTGCCGCGGCTGCGGGCCGCGGCGCAGGTCAGGTCCTCCAGGGCCTGGTAGAGCCGCTCCGGGTGGAAGGGGCGGCGGGCGTGCCAGACGTAGGTGCCGACTCCCGCCTCGTCGGCCTCCTGCGGGAGCAGCGCGCAGGCGGGATGCTGGGCCGCGGCGGCCGCCTCCACGTCGAACCCGGCCAGCGCGGCGGCGGCCAGTTCACCGCCGCGCTCGACGGGGACCTGACGCGCGGTGGGGTGCAGCTGGGCGAGCAGCGCCCGGTCCTCGGCGTCCGCCTCGTCGTTCCCGACGACGGCCAGGACCGGGGCGTACTCCAGCTGGCGGGCCCAGGTGTCGGCGACGGTGCGCTGGTCGGTGGTGGCGGCCGCGAGGCCGACCTCGATCAGGTCGTCGCCGTTGCCGAGGTACGGGAGCAGTAGCGCCGGGTCTACGGCGGTGATCACGGAGCTCACGGTCAGCCCGCCCGACGCGACCACCTCGGCCATCGCCTTGGGCTCGACGGAGTCCCACAGCTCGACGATCGCGAGCCTGGTGAGACCCGCGTCGGCCAGCCGCTCCAGTTCGGGCACCAGGTCCTCGCGCAGGGCGCAGCAGGCGCAGTCGTTGACCAGGGGCGCGTCCCCGCTGGACAGGACGCCGGTGTGGTCGCGGACGGTGCGGGTCACGGTGCCCTGGACGGCCGTCGCCAGGTCGTGGTGGAGCGCGACGCTGTCCGGCACGGTCGCGAGCAGGCGCCGCACGGCGGCCGCGCGGGCGTCGGAGTGCAGGCCGCCGACGATGGCCACGGCGAGCTCGGGGAAGGGCCTGGGGTCCATCTAGTTCGCCCCGCGTCGGCCGTAGCGCCGCTCGAAGCGCTCCACGCGGCCCGCCGTGTCCAGTACGCGGGCGGTGCCCGTGTAGAAGGGGTGGCTGGCGTCGGAGATCTCGACGTCGATCACCGGATAGGTGTTGCCGTCCTCCCACTCGACGGTCTTGTCGCTGGTCGCGGTGGACCGGGTGAGGAAGGCGTAGTCCGCGGCGCGGTCCCGGAAGACGACCGGGCCGTAGGCGGGGTGGATGCCCTGCTTCATGTCAGCGCTCCTCCTTGAACTCGACGTGCCGTCCGACGCGCGGGTCGAACTTGCGCAGGACCATCCGGTCCGGGTCGTTACGGCGGTTCTTGCGGGTGACGTAGGTGTAGCCGGTCCCGGCGGTGGACCGGAGCTTGATGACGGGGCGTAGTTCGTTGCGGGCCATGTGGGCTAGAGTAAATGGAAACGGTTTCCATTACCAATACGATGGGCGCCCCGACGGAAGAGAGGTACGCCACGTGTCCGCGCACTGCATGCTGACCGGCCGCAAGCCCGGCTTCGGCAACAACGTCTCCCACTCACACCGGCGCAGCCCGCGCCGCTTCGACCCGAACATCCAGCGCAAGCGGTACTGGCTGGAGAGCGAGGGGCGGCACGTCCGGCTGACCCTCAGCGCGAAGGCGGTCAAGACCGTCGACACGATCGGGGTCGAGGCGGCCGTGGCGCGGATCCGCGCGCGTGGGGTGAGGATCTGATGGCCAAGCAGAGCAAGATCGCGAAGAACGAGCAGCGGCGGCGGACCGTCGCGCGGTACGCCGCGCGGCGGGCCGAGCTGAAGGAACTCATCCGCAAGCCGGGCACCCCCGAGGCGGAACGCCTCGCCGCGCGGCGCGAGCTGCGGGCGCAGCCGCGCGACGCCAGCGCGACGCGGGTGCGCAACCGGGACAGTGTGGACGGGCGGCCGCGCGGGTATCTGCGGACCTTCGGGCTGTCTCGGGTCAATCTGCGCGAGCAGGCGCACGCGGGGTTCCTGCCCGGAGTCCGCAAGTCGTCCTGGTAGAAACCGCCGTAGAACCGTCCTGGTAGCTTGGCCGGGCTTTCTCGTCGAGCCAAGTCGAGCTGACTGGGGGATCTCCTGTGCTGAAGCGCGTACGCAGTCCGCGTGTTTGTATCGCCGCCGCCGCTGTCGCGGCCGCTCTCGCCCTGACGGGGTGCAGCGGTGACAGCGGATCCGACGACGACAAGGAGCCCAAGCCTTCGGCGAGCGGCTTCGGGCCGAGCGAGACGCCCGACGGCTCGGGCGGCGACGGCTCTGGGGACGGCTCGGGGGACGGCTCCTCGGAGGACGGCTCCGGGGACGGCTCCGGGGACGTGAAGGCCGAGAGCCTGGAGGGCAGTTGGATCGCGATGACCGACGGCAAGCCGGTCGGGCTGCTCATCGACGGCAAGAAGGCCGCGCTGTTCGGTCTCGGGGGCACCACGTGCTCCGGGACGGTCGGCGACCTCAAGGGCACCCAGGTCTTCCGGCTGGTGTGCAAGGGCGACAGCTCGCGTCAGGTGGGCAAGGTCGAGTCGGTCGACGCGACCTCGCTGAAGATCGCCTGGGACGACCGCGGCGAGGAGACTTTCCAGAAGTCCGAGGACGGCAAGCTGCCGGGCGGCCTGGTGACGGCGGTGCCACAGCCCTGAGGCACGCCCGGCAGCCCTGAGGCACGCCCGGTCGGCCGCCTACGGGGCCCGGCAGCGCGGGCAGCGGTGGGCAGCGCGGGCAGCGGTGGGGGTTACAGACCGGCGCCCGTCGCCCGGTCCGCCGCCGCTGTGCCGTGCTCCCAGCCCGCCAGGTCGGTGGCGCCCCGTACCCGGCTGACGGTCGTCTCCGGAAACATCCGCTCCGCGCGCCCGGCGACCGCGACATCGCGCGCCGCGAGCACCGGGAGCAGCGACGCGCCCGCGTCGGCGGCGGTCCGCTCGGCGGTCTGCGCGGCGGTCCGGGCGGCCGTCTCCGCGAGGCGGTCGCCCAGACGATGGGCATAGGCCAGCAGAAACGACTGGCGGAACGTCTTGGTCCGCTTACGGCCACCGGCCCGCTGCCCCGCCTCCGCCTTGGTCATCGCCGCGTCGCCCTGCACCAGCAGGGACGTATAGAGCAGCTCGACCGACTCCAGGTCGGGTTCAAAGCCGATCACCGTGGCGAAGCCGAGCGCCTCGTTCCACACCGCGCGGCAGTGGTTCGCGGTCGCCGCCGCGTCCAGCAGGATCGCCTTCGCGGTCTCGTACGGCCCGTCGACGCCGATACGGCAGGCGGCGGGCACATCCGCCGCCAGGCCGCCGCCCTGGGCCGTGGCGAGCAGCGCCTCATCGATGGTGTGCCGGGCCATGAGCTCCTGCGCCTTGGCGGTGAGCGCCTCCGCCTCTTCGGGGAAGTCCGTCGCCTCGGCCTTGGCGAGGAGCGCCCGTACCCGAGTCAGCAGCCGTGACTCCGGATGGGGCGGCGGTACGTGGACGGGCGTGCCCGGCACCGGACCGACCGGCTCGATCGCGGGCAGCCGGAACAGCAGCCGCAGCACCTCCAGCACGGCCGTGCAGAGCGCGAAGCGGTCGGCCGGCACACGGCGCGCCAAGGCGTCCAGGTAAGCGGTGTCCTCCGTACCCCACCAGGGCTCCGCCGCGTCCAGAGCGCGCAGCTGGGCGGCCCAGCGGGGCTCAAGGCAGGTGTACCGCCGCGCCTCCGCCGCGATCAGGTCGGCGGCGATCCGGACGTGCGGAGCCTGCGCGCCGTACGGCAGCTCGCGGCGCAGCAGGCGTACGACGTCGGCGGGCTGCCAGCCGCGCTCCCAGGCGCGCCGGACGAACTCCGCGCCACGGCGCAGCAGCTCGCCGCCCGTCTCCGGCGCTGGCGCGGCCGCGAGCAGCGAGGCCCCGAGGTCGAGGCCGTCGTCGCCGGGGCTCCCGCCGCCGCGGCCGTTGCCTCCACGGCCGCTGCCGCCACGGCCTTTGGCACCGCCGCCACCGGTGCCGTCATCACCGATGCCACCGGTGTACAGGGCCGCGGCGAAGGCCCGCTCGACCGCGTCGCGCGCCGTCGCCGTCGCCGCCTCCGTCGGGTCCATCAGCGGGCCGCCGACTCGGGGTGCGCCAGGTCGTACGCGGCGCGGGCCGCGGCGATGTCCGGGCGGTGCGCGATCGACCAGTCGGCGAGTGCCTTGACCGGGTGCGTGAAGCTGCGGCCCAGCTCCGTCAGCTCGTACTCGACCTGCGGGGGAACCGTCGGGTACACCGTGCGCCGCACCAGGCCGTCGCGCTCCAGGCGGCGCACCGTGAGGGTGAGCATGCGCTGCGAGACGTCACCGGGGATCGCGCGCTGGAGCTCCTTGAAGCGGCGTATGCCCGAGGTGAGCTCGACGAGCACGTACACGGACCACTTGTCCCCGAGCCGGTCCAGGACGTCCCGGACCCCGCACTCTTCCTGCGAAGTCTCGCAGCCGAACACCGGGTCGGCCACGGGGGCGGTTACACCGGTGTGCCCTGCTGACATCAAAGTGCCTCCTTACGCTGACGTACGCGGCCGATGACGATGGTTTCAGCCAACGGGGAGAACCACGAAACGAGGGGGAACCATCCCATGCTGCTGATCACCGGAGCCTCGGGCGGGCTCGGCCAGCTGATCGCCGGCCGACTGGCCGGGCGCGAGGACGTCGTACTCGGCACCCGGCGGCCCGCCGCGGGTGAGCGCCGTATCGACTTCGACGACCCGGCGTCGCTGGCCGACGGGTTCGCCGGGGTGGACACGGTGCTGCTGATCTCGGCCGGGTTCGGCGAGGACGACACCGTGATCGCGCGCCATGAGGCGGCGATATCGGCGGCCGAGAAGGCCGGTGTCGGACACCTCGTCTACACAAGCCTGAGCGGCGACGGCGACCACCTGGCGTACGCGCTCGCCCACCGCTGGACCGAGCGGCGGCTGCGCGCCTCGTCCCTGGAGTGGACGGTGCTGCGCAACGGGCTGTACGCGGAGTTCCTCGCCGCGATCGCCGCGCCGGGCCCGGACGGCACGATCACCGCGCCGCTGGGCGACGGACGCCTCGCGGCGGTCGCCCGCGACGACCTGGCGGAGGTCGCGGCGGGCGTCGCCGTCGCCCCGGC
>NZ_JBTVYK010000029.1:0-83758 GCF_054788135.1 Streptomyces sp. O3 | reverse complement strand
CCACCCCACCCCCCGCGGCGCTGGTCGTGTCCACCGCCGGGGCCGCCGGCGGACTGGGCCGGGCGGCCGCCTCGGCGGCCGCCGCCACCGTGCCCGTCGGATCCGGCAGTTACTCCGACACCCGCCCCGCGGGCACGTCGGGACCCGCCACCACCACTGGCAGACCGGTGACGCCCAAGGTGACCGACGCCGCCGCGAACCGCCCCGTGCCCACCAACGACTGGTGGTCATCGCTGGCCTTCCAGCGCTACGACGACAACCCGTACTCCACCCCGATGTACGGACACCCCCTCACCTACCAGGCCACATCGGGCGGGCTCGACGTCGGCTATCCGACCGACCCGGCCGTCGTCGGCGACGGCCGTCAGTACGAGTTCGCCCACAAGCGCGATCTCACCATCGGACTCGCCGGACTCAACTCCCCTGACACCAAGGCCGACGACTGGTCCGACTGGACCGTGACGCCCTACTGGTCCGACGGCGTCCGTACCCTGCGCACCACCATCGGCCACGGTCTGCCGTTCGTGTACGCCAAGGGCTCCGGCGCGGACGCGCAGATCACCACGGCTGGCGCGCCCGTCGTCTTCGCGGACCAGGGCAACGTCCTCGGCATCACCGTCGGCGGCCACCACTACGCGCTGTTCGCGCCCACCGGCAGCGACTGGCACGTCTCCGGCTCCGTCATCCGCGCGGACCTGGGCTACCGGGACCACTTCTCGCTGGCCGTGCTGCCCTCCAGGGGCGCGCTCGCCACGTACGCGAGGTACGCGTACAGCTTCGTCACCGGCTCCAGGGTGGACTGGAGTTACCGCGACGGCACGGTGAAGGCCACGTACACGCTGACGACTCGGGCCGAGGAGGGCTCCGAGCGCGGCACGCTCCAGGCCCTGTACCGGCATCAGTGGCTGCACACCGCGGATCCGCTCACCCCGTACACGTACGTGTCCCCGCGCGGGACGATGAAGGTCCGCGAGTCCGCCTCCTTCACCACCGGCCAGAAGTCGTCCGGAGTGCTGCCCGCGCTGCCGAAGTCGGACGGCGTCGACGCGGCCCGCCTGCGCGGCTATCTGAACGACGTGCTCAGCGCCGACGACCCGTTCTCCGGCGCGAGCGACACCTACTGGACCGGCAAGGCGCTCGGCCGTCTCGCCCAACTCGTGCCCCTCTCGCCCAACTCGTGCCCCTCGCCGAGCAGATCGGCGAGGACGGCCTGCGCGACAGACTCCTCGGGCTGATCAAGGGCAGGCTCCAGGAATGGTTCACCGCGGGCGGCGCGGGTGAGTTCTCGTACGACGAGGACTGGCGGACCCTCATCGGGTACCCCGCCTCCTACGGCAGCGACACGGAGCTCAACGACCATCACTTCCACTACGGCTACTATGTGTACGCGGCCGCCGTAGTCGCCCAGTACGACCAGGGCTGGGCCGCCGACTCCGCCTGGGGCGGCATGGTGAAGACGCTGATCCGCGACGCGGCCAACCCCAGCCGCGGCGACGCCTCCTTTCCCTTCCTGCGCGGCTTCGACGTCTACGCGGGCCACAGTTGGGCCTCCGGGCACCAGGGCTTCGCCGCCGGAAACAACCAGGAGTCGTCCTCGGAGTCCAGCAACCTCAGTGCCGCCCTGGTGCTGTGGGGTTCGGCGACCGGCGACGCCTCGCTACGCGACCTCGGCGCCTTCCTGCTGACCACGGAGTCCGAGGCCATCGCCCAGTACTGGTTCGACGCCGACGAGCAGGTCTTCCCGTCCTCCTACGGGCATGACACGGTCGGCATGGTGTGGGGCAGCGGCGCGACGTACGCTACCTGGTGGACCGCGAACCCCGAGGAGATCCACGGCATCAACGTCCTGCCGGTGACCGGTGGTTCACTGCACCTGGGCGGGCACCGAGCGGCCATCCGGCGCAACATCGCCGAGATGGAGCGGGAGAACGACGGCCCGGCCGTCGAATGGCGGGACATCCTCTGGGAGTTCGAGTCGCTGGCCGACCCCGCGGCCGCGCGGTCCAAATGGGATGCGGGCCACGCGGGTTACACCCCCGAGCAGGGCGAGTCCAAGGCGCATACGTACCACTGGATCACCACCCTGGACACGCTCGGCGCGCCCGACGCGGCCGTGACCGGGTCCATCCCGGCCTCGGCCGTGTTCCGCAAGGGAACCGTACGTACCTACGCCGCGCACAACCACGGTCCGGCCGCCCGCACGGTGACCTTCTCGGACGGTACGTCCCTGTTCGTGCCCACCCGTTCCGCGGCCACCCGCACGGGTACCGGCGACCCGGATCCCGACCCGGACCCGGATCCGGACCCGCCGACGGGTGACACCTTCGAGCTGCGCAGCGGCGGTGCGCTCACCACGGCCACCGACGGCACACCGGGCAGCGACACCGTCCCGTCAGCCGACGGCGCCAATCACGACGGCACCCCGTACAAGCCGCTCGTGTACGAGGCCCGCGGAGTCAACGGCACGCTCACTCCGGGTGGTTCGACCGCCTTCCGGCTCCAGGTGGACGCGGGCACAACGGTCGCACTCGGCCAGCAGGCCCGCGTCAGCTACGACCTCACCGGCGACGGCGACTTTGAACGGACCGAGACCTACGGCTACTTCGCGACCGATCCCGTGCCCGGATGGGAGGGGTACACCCAGGCGCGGGGGTTGAAGGCGTCCACCGGAGCACTCGGTGACCTCAAGGGCGGGACGGTGCGACTGGAGGTCTGGAGCGCCATCGGCGACGGCCCGTCGTCGCTGCGGACCGGCACCGCCGACTCGGTCCTGGTCATCCCCTACAGCTGAGCCGTCACGACTGAGCCGTCACGGCTGAGCCGCTCCTTGGGGCGCGGCGGGCGTCGGAGGTCAGGCCGACGCCCGCCGCACCAGTGTGGTGGGGGTGACGACCGGGGCGGGCGGGTCGCTCGTGGCGTCGTCCAGCAGCCGCATCAGCAGTCGGACCATCAGCCGGCCCATGCCCTCGATGTCCTGCCGCACCGTGGTCAGGGCCGGTCGCGTCGTCTCGGTCACCGAACTCACGTCGTCGAAGCCGACGAGCGCCACGTCCTGGGGCACCCGCAGGCCCCGCTCGCGCAGGGTACGCAGAGCGCCGGACGCCATCAGGTCGTTGGAGGCGAACACGCCGTCGACGTCCGGGCGGCGGTCGAGGAGATCCGCCATCGCCCGTGCGCCGCTGTCCACGGTGAAGTCGCCCTGGCACAGCAGCGCGGGGTCGGCGTCCGCCAGCACGTCGTGATATCCGTCGATCCGGTCGAGCGCCGACGTCTGGTCGCGCGGCCCCGCGATGAGGGCGATGTTCCTCCGGCCCAGGGAGCGCAGGTGGCGCACGGCTTCCCGAGCGCCGCCCCGGTTGTCGCAGTCGACGTAGGGGATGGTGCGGCCGAGGCCCGCGGGCGGGCGGCCGCCGAACACCGCGGGAATCCTCGCGCGGCCGATGAGCGCGGGCAGGTCGTCGTGGTTGTGCAGCGAGAAGGCGAGCGCTCCATCGACATGGCCGCCGTCGAGGTAGCGTGCTATCCGGTCGAGGTCGCCGCGGCCCTCCACCCACAGCAGCACCAACTGGGTGTCATGTGCGGCGAGTTCACGGCTTATCCCGCGCAGCTGCCGCTCGAAGAAGGGGTCCGAGAAGATCCGGAACTCGGGCTCGGCGATCACTACCCCGACCGCGCCGTTGCGGCGGGTGACGAGGGTGCGCGCCGCGTGGTTCGGTACGTATCCGAGCTCGTCGACCGCCTGCCGCACCTTGTCGGCCAGCGGGGCACGGACGCCGGCGCCGCCGTTGACGACGCGGGACACGGTGGCTCGGGAGACACCCGCGCGGGCGGCTACGGCTTCCAGGGTGGGGCGGGGCCCGACGGACCGCTCGGACAAGGCGGGCTCTCCCTGCGTCTCTCTGTCTGTGTCTCTCCGGGGCAAGGGTATCCGTATCGGCCGCCCGCCAGCGTATACAGCCGCGAGATGCCCAGGGCCCGCGCGGCGAGCACCATGGGGGGTATGGACGCCGCGCGGACCAGTGCCGCCGATGACATCGGCGATGTCGGTGACATCGGCGACGTCAGCGCGCCAGCACGCCTCGCGGGTCCCGACGAGGCCGTCAGTCTGGAGGAGCTCGCGCTCGCGGCCCGTAACCACGGTCTGCCGCTGGAGGCCCTGCGCTACGACCTGACTCCGGCCGGGCTGCACTACGTACTCGTGCACTACGACATCCCCGCCGCCGACGCCGGCACCTGGCGACTCACCGTGCGCGGCCGGGTCCGCACGCCGCTGGTCCTCGACCTGCCGACGCTGCGGTCCTTCCCCGCGCGGACACAGCGCGTGACGATGGAGTGCGCGGGCAACGGCCGGGCCCGGCTCGTGCCCCGGCCGGTGAGCCAGCCGTGGCTGGTCGAGGCGGTCGGGACCGCAGAGTGGACCGGGGTGCCGCTGCGCACGCTGCTCGCCGACGCTGGTGTGGCGGCGGACGCCGTCGAGGCCGTTTTCACCGGGGCGGACCACGGCGTCGAGCGGGGTGTCGAGCAGGACTACCAGCGCAGTCTGCCGCTGTCGGTGGCCCTGGGCCGGGATCCGGAGGTCCTGGTGGCGTACGCGATGAACGGCCGTCCGCTGCCCCCGCAGCACGGCCATCCGCTGCGTCTGGTGGTTCCGGGGTGGTACGGCATGGCGCACGTGAAGTGGCTGCGCGACATCGCGCTCAGCGACGTACCGTTCCGGGGCTTCCAGCAGGAGGTGGCGTACCGCGTCCGGTGGTCGCCCGACGATCCCGACGAGCCCGGCGAACCGGTCACCCGGATCGCCCCGCGGGCCCTGATGATCCCACCGGGGTTCCCGGACTTCATGTCCCGGACCCGGATCGTACGCCCCGGCCGGGTGCGGCTGGAGGGCCGGGCGTGGTCCGGTCACGCCCCGGTGACCGGCGTGGAGGTGAGCACCGACGGCGGCCGCGTCTGGAGTGCGGCCGAGCTTGCGCCGCCGGACGGGCACGCCTGGGCCTGGCGGCGCTGGCGGGCGTACTGGACGGCTGCGCCCGGCCGTCATGAGCTCAGCGTCCGCGCGTACGACGGCGCGGGCCACGGCCAGCCCCTCGACCAGCCGTGGAACCGCGGCGGGTTCGCCAACAACCTCGTCCAGCGGGTCGCCGTGCTGTGTGTGGCGGCCCCGGACACGCGCTAGGCCATCTCGGCTCAGATCTTCTCGGCTCAGATCTTCTCGGCTCAGATCTTCTCGGCCCCGAGCTATGAACGGCGGCGCGGTCTGCCGTGCTTGCCCCCGTGCTTGCCGCCGGGTTTCGTGCCGCGCTTGCCGCCCTTGGGGCCGCCCGAGCCGCCTCGCGCGCTCTTGCCGGTCGGCTTGCCGGGTGCGGGCTTGCGCTGGGCGGCGCCGCCCGCTTCGGGGCGCTGGGGCTTGGACCGTGCCGGGGTGGCCGGAGTGCGGCCGCGTGAGCTGTTGACGGTGCGGCCACGGACGATGCCGATGAAGTCCTCGACGAGGTCGGTGGTCTTCTCCTCCGGCCACGCCAGCGCGACCCTCGACGCGGGGGCGTCCGACACCGGCCGGTAGGTGAGGTCCCTGCGATGGTGCAGGCGGGCGAGCGACTGCGGGACGACGAGCAGGCCCACGCCCGCCGCCACGAGCGCGACGGCGTCCGCCGTCGTGGCGGGCCGCTCGTTCGCGGGCCGCCCCGGTCGGCGCTCCCATTCCAGGGTCTCGTCGAGTGGGTGCAGCACGATGTCGTCGGCCAGGTCATCGGCCGAGACCTCGTCGACCGCCGCCACGATGTGGTCCTTCGGGATCACGACCACCGTGGTCTCGGTGTACAGGGGGATCGCGCTGAAGTCCGTGCGGTCGACCGGCAGGCGGACGAATCCGGCGTCGGCGTCGCCGCGGCGCAACGCCTCGGGGGCTTCGGCGGCGGACACCGGGACCAGGGTCAGGGGGATGTCGGGCAGCCGCTCGTTCCAGATCCGCACCCACTTGGCGGGCGTCACCCCCGGAACGTAGGCGAGCCGAAACGAAGGGGTTGCTTGCGAGCCGGTCACTCCGCCAGGTTACCGGTCGTGGTCAGCGGTAGCGCACACGATCGATACCCTTGACCTCATGACGTCGCACAAGAGCGCCCAGACGATGAAGCCCGCGACCGCGGCGAAGAAGCTGGGCGTGTACCTCGAAGCCACCCCCGTCGAGTTCCAGGAGGGTGTCGTCTCGCGCGCCGAGCTCAACGCGCTGCAGGCGGATCCGCCCCAGTGGCTGCGTGAGCTGCGGCGTGACGGCCCGCACCCCCGGCCCGTGGTCGCGGCGAAGCTGGGCGTCTCCATCTCGGGTCTCGCGCGGGGCGGAGTCACCGAGCCGCTCACGACGGAGCAGATCGACGCGTTGAAGGCGGACAGCCCGGAGTGGCTGCGGCGGGAACGCGACACCCAGGCCGAGGTCCGCAAGGAAGCTGTACGCATCAAGGAGAAGAAGGAGCAGCGAGAGAAGGGGACGGGCCAGGGGGACGCCTAGGCCCTGACTCTGTCGGGGATCTTGAGGATCCCCGACAGAGTCAGGGCCTAGCCCGCCGGTGCCGACGCCGCGTCAGGCGGGCGCGTGCGCCGGGTCGAGCACGGACGCGATGGCCCACGCGAGGTAGGGGATGCGGTGCGCGGCGATGCCCGCGATGTTGACGCGGCCCGAGACCGTGCCGTAGACGGCGAACTGCTCGCGCAGGACCCGCATCTGATCGGGGTTCAGGGGCAGGGTCGAGAACATGCCTTTCTGCCGGGAGACGGTCTCCGCCTGTTCGGGATGGCCCAGGCCGTTCAGGTGGGCCACCAGGTCCGACCGGTTGGCGGTGATCCGGCCGCGCATGACGTCCAGTTCGGATCGCCAGGCGGACCGCAGCTCCGCGT
The DNA here is from genome assembly GCF_054788135.1 of Streptomyces sp. O3. Lineage (NCBI taxonomy): Bacteria > Bacillati > Actinomycetota > Actinomycetes > Kitasatosporales > Streptomycetaceae > Streptomyces > Streptomyces sp. O3. The sequence goes on along the minus strand of NZ_JBTVYK010000029.1, from coordinate 76,867 downwards.
CCTCGAGGACGGCGGTCACCACGGCGGCGCCGTGCTCCGGCGGCATGGAGTACAGCGTGCGGGCGATGTTCTGCAGGGAGGTCTCGGCGTGGCGCAGGGTCCGGGCGGACGGGCTGAGGACGATCGCGCAGCCGGTACGGTCGCTGTAGAGGCCGAAGTTCTTCGAGCAGCTGACGGCGATCAGCATCTCCGGAACGCGCGCCGCCAGCATGCGGGTGGCCCGCAGGTCGGCCTCCAGGCCGTCGCCGAGACCGTGGTAGGCGAGGTCGACGAACGGCACCCAGCCGCCGGACTCGGCCAGTTCGGCCACGGACCGCCAGGCGTCGAAGGACAGGTCGACGCCGGTGGGGTTGTGGCAGCAGCCCTGGAGCAGGACGACGTCGCCGCGTCCGGCGTCGCGCAGGTCCCGCAGCATGCCCGCCTCGTCGGCGCGTCCGTCGGCGCCGAGCCAGGTGTAGGTCCGTACCGTCAGCCCGGCGGCTTCCAGGATGGGGCGGTGGTTGACGTACGCGGGGTCGCTGATCCACACCGTCGCGCCGGGGCGGGTGTGGTGGATCAGGTCGGCCAGCAGCCGCAGCGCGCCGGTGCCCGCGACGGTCTGGACCGCGGTGGCCCGGTCGGCCAGGCCGCCCGCCTCCGGGGTTCCGTCGACGCGGATCCCGTCGGTGCGGAGGGCCTCGTCGACGTCCCCGCTTCCCAGGATCGTCGACACCATCGCGCGGTTGAAGGCGAGGTTGCCGGACAGCCCCCGGTACTCCTTGGACGGGGCGCGCTCCGCCAGGCGTATCTCGGCCTCGCGGACGGCCGCCATGACGGGGGTGGCGCCGGTGTGGTCCCGGTAGACGCCGACGACGAGGTTCAGCCGGTCGGGGCGGGTGTCCTGGGCGTACGCGGCCGCCAGGTCCCACAGCGGGTCGGCGGGCGGGGTGGGGAGCAGCTCAAACATCGGCGGGAACCTCGGGTCGGGGGCGCCGGTTGGACAGCACGACGCCGGTGGTGATCAGGGGGACGCCCACCAGCACGGTGAGCGTGGGGGACTCGTCAAGGAGCGGGATGGCGAGCAGGACGACGGCGACCGGGCTGAGGCTGCCCAGTACGGAGCTGCGTTCCGCGCCCAGCCTGCGGATCGCGAACGCGTACAGCAGCCCGGCGCACAGACCGACGCCGAGTCCCTGCACGCCGAGGAACAGGGCGATGTCGCCGCCCGCCGCGTCCGCGATGCCGGTGGGCAGTACGCCGGTCAGCGCGAGCAGGGCGATGACGGCGAACGAGGGCAGGCACAGCAGACCGATCGACCCGACGGGGTCGAGGTCTACTTCCTTGAGCCCCACCGTGTACAGCGCCCACAGCCCGCTGGCCAGCAGGAGCACGCCGGAGCCGAGCAGTACGTCACCGTCCAGGGCGACCGTGTAGCGCCAGACCAGGGCGAGGACGCCGACGGCGATCAGGACCAGGCCGACGGCCTGCGTGCCGCGTGGCGCGCCCCGTCCGTTCGCGACCATCAGGGCGGAGACGAACAGCGGGACCATGCCGGGTATGAGCGAGCCGACGAACGCGGCGGAGGTGAGGGAGCCGCCGTACATCGCGGCCAGGAAGAACGGCACCCCGGCACCGCAGATGATCTTCGCCGCGGGGCCGGGCCGTACCGCCGCCAGTCTCCGCCGACGCCGCCACAGCGCGGGCGCCAGGACGACCAGGGGGGTGCCGAAGCGCAGCAGAGCCGCGTCGGCGGGCAGCAAGGTGGAGGCGCTCAGCGCGCGTGCGCTGAGCGCGAACCCGGCCCAGATCGCCACGGTCAGCCCCAGGGCCAGCACGGCGACCGCGTTCGGGGAGATCCCGCGACCCGCTGTCCGGGGCTCGGCCGCCTCGGGGGGCCGGGGCCCGGCGGGCGGCGCCGCCTCCGTGGTGTTCGTCGCGACCAACGCGCTCTTCCTCCCGCTGTTGACCTGTTGACCTGTTGACTGGTGCCGTTGACCTGCTCCAGTCCTGCGATGAGCAACGTTAGGCCACAGGTGGGGGCATACGATTGCGTATTCTGCCTCTCAGAACTACCTTCAGGGCAGAATCTGCCAAGGAGTGACAATGGACGCTGTTGATCTGGGGATCATCCGTGAGCTGCAGGCCGACGGACGGCTGTCCAACCAGGACCTCGCCGACCGGGTACGCCTGTCCCCCTCGCCGTGCCTGCGGCGGGTTCGCCGACTTGAGCAGGCGGGTCTCATCCGCGGCTACACGGCGATGGTCGACCAGGTGGCCTTCGGGCTTCCGATCACCGTGTTCGTCCGTATCCGGCTGGACCGGCACACGGCGGAGGCGGTCAATGTGTTCGAGGAGCACGTCGGCCTCATCGAGCACATCCAGGACTGCTATCTGATGGCCGGGAGCAGCGACTACCTGCTGCGGGTCGTGATCGAGAGCCTGGAGGCGTACGAGGTGCTGGTCCGCACGCGTATTCACGCGATTCCCGGCATCGCGTCGATCGAGTCCAGCTTCGCGTTCGGCAGCGTCAAGCAGTCCAGGACCTATCCGCGTCCTGCCGTGCGCCCCGTGTGAGCTGGATTACCCCGTGTAGATCGTTTGGCCGGTACGCTCGCCGCGGCGGCCCACCCACTGGACCCCTTGTGTGTACCCGCGCCGCTCCCCCGTACACTCGCCCAGGCTTTTCGCAGAAGCGGATCACCGACTGTCACGCACCGGAAACAGGAACCCAAACGTGAGTATGACCCACGCCGAAGCACCGATTTACGACGGCCTCGTCGAGGAACGCGGCGACGTTCCCGCCACGGTTCGCGAAGCGGCCGAGGAAACGATGCGCAACCTTGAGGCGGACTTCGACTTCAGCGCCGTGCGCGCCAGGGGCGCGTAGCGACGGCGTCCGCCTCGCTCACCCACATCCCTCGGCCACGTCCGGCGCACTTTCTGTTATGCCGCCGTCGGCCGTTTGTCTCCTCTCATGTCTGACGGACAGACCAGGGCCGAGAAGGGAAGTGGACAGCCGTGGCAACGAGCGGGGAATCCGACCGGGCGACAGTAGAGGCGGCGCGGCGGGGCGACCTACGGGCGCAGGACGAGCTGGTCGCCGCGTATCTGCCGCTGGTGTACAACATCGTCGGCCGGGCGCTGCGCGGGCACACCGACGTCGACGACGTGGTGCAGGACACCATGCTCCGCGCACTCGGCCGTCTCGGCTCGCTGCGCGACGCCGGGTGCTTCCGCTCCTGGCTGGTGGCCATCGCGATGAACCAGATACGCACCTACCGCCACCGGCAGCGGTACGCGCCGGTCAGCTCGGATCTGCGGGACGCCCACGACGTGGCCGCTCCGGGCGCGGACTTCGCGGATCTGACGATTCTGCGGCTTGGTCTGGAAGGGCAGCGGCGGGAGGTCGCGGAAGCCACCCGCTGGCTGGACGACGACGATCGTGAGCTGCTTTCGCTGTGGTGGCTGGAGGCGGCCGGTGAGCTGACCCGGTCCGAGGTGGCCGCGGCGCTGGAGCTGTCCACGCAGCACACGGCGGTACGGGTGCAGCGGATGAAGGCACAGCTGGAGACGGCCCGTCTGGTAGTGCGGACACTGTCCGCGACACCTCGCTGCGCTGGTCTCGGCCAGGTGACCGGGAACTGGGACGGCGTCCCGTCGCCGCTGTGGCGCAAGCGGATCTCGCGGCACGCGCGGGACTGTGTGGTCTGTGCGGGGTTCGGGGCGGGGCTGGTTCCCGCGGAGGGGTTGCTGGCGGGTCTCGGACTCGTACCGGTGGCCGGGGCGCTGGCCGGGCTGACGGGTCTCGCGGATCGCGCGGATCGCGCGGATCACATCGGTCTCGCGGCCGCGAACGGCCGGTCGGGCGCGGACGGGTCCGGTGAACCTGGTGGGCCCGGTAAACCTGGTGGGCCCGGTGGTCACGACGCCACCACCGTGGGGGCAGCGGGCGGCGGACTCCCGACCGACCGCCGGAGCCGCCGCGCCCAAAGGCGAATACACCGGCGTCGGCGGCGCGCCGCCGTGGCGGCGGCCGTCGCCGCGCTGCTCGCGGGAGGCACGGTCGCGACGATGACGCTGCTGCCGTCGGACGAGGACGGAGACGGGGACGCGCGCGTGGTGCGTTCGGCGGCCGACGCGCGGTCCCCGGTGCCGACGCGGCCCACCGCCTCGCCTTCGCCCGCCGCCTCGCCCTCCCCGTCGCCCTCCCCCTCTCCCTCCCTCTCGCCCTCGTCTTCCCCGTCGTCCTCGCCCAGCGAGACGGCCTCGCCCAGCCCCCGGCCGACTCGTACGAAGGCGAAGCCCGCACCCACTCCCACGCCCGCGCCGTCCAAGCCCAGGCCCGCGACCACCGCCAAGCCCGCACCGCCGCCCGCGCCCCCGGCGCGCCCCGCGAGCACCACGGCCGAAAGGGTCCTCGCGATCGTCAACACCGAGCGGTCCAAGGCGGGATGCGGCCCCGTGAAGTCCGACGGCCGCCTCGCCCGCGCCGCCCAACTGCACAGCGAGGACATGTCGGCGAACGGCTACTTCAGCCACACCAGCCAGGACGGACGCAGCTTCGGCGACCGGGCCCGCGCGCAGGGCTATGACTCCCCCGGCGCCGAGAACATCGCCCAGGGCCAGAGCTCCCCGGAGAGCGTGATGCGGGCCTGGATGAACTCCGAGGGCCACCGCGCCAATATCCTCAACTGCTCGCTCACCACCATGGGCATCGGCCTGGTGGACGACGACTGGACCTGGACCCAGGTGTTCGGCTTCTAGGCCTCGCGCCACTCCCGACAACAGTTCAGGCTTTTCTGAATTCATGACTTCGTGTACTGTCATGGTGTGCTGACTGTTGCTTCCGACATCGAGGTGCTGGCCCGCTTCGGCCGCGCGCTCGCCGACCCGATCCGCTGCCGGCTGCTGCTCGCGCTGCGCCGGGCACCGGCCCATCCGTCCGACCTGGCCGACGCCCTGGGCATCTCCCGTACCCGGCTGTCGAATCACCTGGCGTGCCTGCGTGACTGCGGTCTCGTCGTCGCCGTGCCCGTCGGCCGCCGTACCCGCTACGAGCTGGCCGACGCGCGGCTCGGGCACGCGCTCGACGACCTGCGCGACGCCGTGGTGGCGGTCGAGGCGGACAAGAGCTGCCCGGACGCCCGGTCGAAGGGCTGTTGCTGAGGATGACCGCGATATCACTCGGCCCCTCGCGGGCCCGCCGCGACGTCCTCACCAGGCGTATCCGGCTGCTGGTCGGCGCGACCATCGTCTATAACGTCGTCGAGGCGGTCGTCGCCCTCACCGCGGGGGTGATCGCCTCCTCCACCGCGCTCGTCGGCTTCGGCCTGGACTCCGTCGTCGAGGTGTCCTCCGCCGCCGCGGTCGCCTGGCAGTTCTCCGCCCGCGAGCACGCGGTACGCGAGGCCCGCGAGCGTGCCGCCCTGCGGATCATCGCCGTCTCGTTCTTCGCGCTCGCCGCCTATGTCGGCGTCGACGCCGTCCGCGCGCTGGCCGGAACGGGCGAGGCCGAACGGTCGCTGCCCGGCATCGTCATCGCCGCCCTGTCGCTCGCGGTGATGCCGTTCCTGTCCGCCGCCCAGCGCCGGGCCGGGCGGGAGCTCGGCTCCGCGTCGGCGGTCGCCGACTCCAAGCAGACCCTGCTGTGCACGTATCTCTCCGCGGTGCTGCTGGTCGGCCTGGTCCTCAACGCCGCGTTCGGCTGGTCGTGGGCCGACCCGGCCGCCGCGCTGGCCATCGCCGCCGTCGCCGTCAAGGAAGGCCGCGACGCCTGGCGGGGCGAAGGCTGCTGCGCGGCGCCCGTCGCCGAGGCGCCCGTCGCCGAGGCGCCCGACGCGAAGGCGGGCGGCCCGTGCGGCTGCCAGACCGGGTGCGGCTGCCGAGACGGGTGCGACTGAGGCCGCGGCCCAGGCGGGTTCCGCCACACGGGCCTGAATGGCGCAGAACAGCCCAGACGCCGCAAGTCCTGCCAGGATACTGGTGGTTCCGGTTCTTCCTGATTCCCTGAACCGGCTCGACGACCAGGAGAGGCACACGCATGGTGGACGACACGCAGGGGCACGGCGGCTGGCGGCGGAATACGGACGGGCGTCACGCCGTGGTCATCGGTGGCAGTCTGGCCGGGCTGCTGGCGGCCCACGTCCTGGCCCAGCACGCCGACCGGGTGACGGTCGTGGAGCGCGACGCCCTTCCCGAGGGACCCGAGCCGCGCCCCGGCGTGCCACAGGGGCGGCATGTCCATGTACTGCTGGAAGGCGGACAGCGCGCGCTGGACGCGCTACTGCCGGGCTTCATGGACGAGTTGGGGGACTCGGGCGCCCCGCGGGTCGGCATGCCGTCGGACATGGTGCAGTGGATGAGCGGACGCTGGTATCGGCGTACGGCGGCCAGTACGCACATCTCCACCGGCTCGCGGGCACAGCTCGAACACCTGGTGCGGCAAAGGGTGCTGGCCCATCCGGCGATCACCGCGGTCACATCGGCGGAAGCCGTCGGACTGCTCGGCGACGCCCGGCGGGTGCGGGGCGTGCTGGTGCGCCAGCGCGGGGCCGCGGCCCAGGTTGACGAGCGGCAGCCGCAGGCGTGGGAGGCGGATCTGGTGGTGGACGCGTCGGGACGCGGTTCACACGCCCCGCGGTGGCTGTCGGCGCTCGGCGCCGAACCGCCCGCCGAGGAGACCATCGACACCGGTCTCGCGTACGCCTCACGGATCTACCACAACAAGAGCGCCAACCTCGGCTCCGAATCCCTCGCTTACTACGTCTTCCCGAATCCGTCGCAGGTGTACGGGGGCGGGGTGCTGCCGCTCGAGGACGGGCGCTATCTGGCGATCCTGTCGGGCCTGCGGGGCTGTGAACCGCCCACGGACGAGGACGGGTTCGCCGCGTTCGCGGCCCGTCTCCCGCACCCGCTCATCCATGACTGGCTGCGGGACGCCAAGCCGGACTCGCCGCCCTTCGGCTTCCGCCAGACCGCGAACGTCCGCCGCCGCTACGACCGTCCGGGCCGCCGCCCCGCCGGATTCCTTGTGACGGGCGACGCGTTGTGCACGTTCAACCCGATCTACGGCCAGGGCATGTCGGTCGCGGCGCTGAGCGCGGTGGCGCTGCGTGACGCGCTGTCCGATCCACGGCGCACACCGACGACACACACGGTTCAGCGGGCGCTGTTCGAGGCGTCGCGGCAGGCCTGGGACCTGTCGGCCAGCGCGGACCGGGGCATGCCGGGCGCGGTGGGCAACGCGGTCACCGTCCCGGCCGTGGACCGCGCGGCGGGCTGGTACATGAAGCGCCTCCAGCAACGGGCTCCGGGTGACCCGGAAGTGGGAGCGGCTTTCCGGTCCGTGCTGGGCCTGGCCTCTCCGATCACCTCGCTGTTCGCGCCGAGGGTGGCCCGAGCGGTGCTCCTGGGCCCCGCGCCTGTGACGCCTGCCGAGCCACAGCTGACGCGGGAGCCGACGGGCGGGTGAGTCACGCCCGCCCCGCGGTTCACCGTCAGGGGTGACCGGTCCCGGTCGCCGTCGGCTGTCGCGTGCGCGCCGCCCGGCACGGCGACGTCGCTGGACCGCTCGGGCGACGCCCGCCGCGGCCACCGCCGGTGGCCGCGCGGCCGTTCGGCTGACCGGCCCACCGCCCCGAGTGCGGCGGGCGGCCGTATGGCGTGTCCTCACCCCTATGACAAGGTTTCGCAGACAGCTCTTCCGCCGACCGCTCTACGGGATAGCCGTGACCGCCGTCGGGGCCGTGTGCGCCCTGACGGTGCCGCCGGGCTCCGCGGCCGCGCCCACCGGCGGCTGGACCAGCCCGCTGGCCGTCCGCGCCAAGATCTCCGCGCCCTACGGGATCCGCAGCGGCGGGCACGCCGGACACCACACCGGGGTCGACTTCGCCGTGCCCACCGGGACACCGGTCCGTGCCGTCGGTTCCGGCACGGTGGTGCTCGCCGCGCGGTCCGGCGACTACGGCAAGGCCGTGACCATCCGGATGACGGACGGCCACTACACGCTTTACACCCACTTGTCGCGCATCGCGGTCCGGGTCGGCCAGCGGGTGCGGGCCGGGACCCACCTCGGGCGGAGCGGGGCCACCGGCCGGGTGACCGGCCCCCATCTGCACTTCGAGGTGCGTGCCCGGCGCGGCTACGGCTCGGACATCAACCCCTTGGCGTATCTCGACCGCCGCGGGGTGCGCCTGCCGCTGCGGGCAATGCCCCTGGATCCAGCCGCGAAGTGAGCGCGGCACCGAGGGTCTCGCACAGTTGTTCCTCGTGCGAGTGCAGGAAGAAGTGCCCGCCGGGCACCACATGGAGGGTGAACGGCTCGGTGGTGAACCGGGCCCAGGCGGCGATGTCCGCGACCGCGAACAGCGGATCGTCCGCACCGGCGAAGGCCGCGACGGGGCAGCCGAGCGGCGGCCCCGAGCGGCCGCCGTATGTGTCGGCTATCCGCAGATCGGCCCTGATGGCCGGGAGGGCCAGCGCCATGAACGCGTCGTTGTCCAGGAGTTCGCGCGGTGTGCCGCCCATCTTCCCCACGGCCGCCCGGAGTTCCGCGTCGGGCAGCAGCGCGGATGACACGGCGGGCGGCGCCAAGTCCGGTGAGCGGAAGGCGGCCACCGTCAGAAAAACCGGCGGTCGGCCGTCGGCCTCCAGGCGGGCGGCCGCCTCGTACGCCAGGACCGACCCGAAGCTGTAGCCGAACAGGGCGAACGGCAGGCCGTCGTCGTGCGCCCGCACAGCGGCCACCACGTCATCGACCAGCGGTTCGAGCCGCTCGCACAGCGGCTCGCCGAACCGGCTGCCACGGCCGGGCAGTTCCAGCGGGCACACCTCGACGGCGTCGGGGAGCGCCCGCTGCCACGGCAGGTACAGGCGTGCGGAACCGCCCGCGTAGGGCAGGCAGAAGAGCCGGATGCGGCGCTCGCTCATGACCGGCCTCCTGGGGTACGGCGGTGGGCGCTCCGCCCGCGTTCTCGTCCGCGCCCCCGAGTTCGGGTGAGCGCCGGGTCGGCCGGGGGTTCGCCGGCGGCGTCGTCGGCGGCGGGGTGCGTGGTGATGTGGTCGGCCAGGCGTCGGACGGTGGGCGCGTCGAACATCACGGCGAGCGGGAACTCGCGGCCCAGTGCCGTCCGCAGGGCGCGGTGCAGCCGGACCATGGCCACCGAGTCCACGCCGAGCTCCAAGAGACGGTCGTCGACCGTGATCCCGTCCAGGCTCAGCTCAGTGCGGAGTACGGCCAGGATGCGCGCCTGGGTCGGGGTTCCGGCACCGCCGTCGGCGTCGCCGCCCGCGTCCTTTGCGTCCAGCCGGGCCGCCTGCTCGGCCAGGGTTCGCAGCGCCTCGCGGTCCAGTTTGCCGCGGGCCGTGAGCGGCAGCCGGTCCACCTCGGTGAACGCGGCCGGGACGAGATAGCCGGGCAGCACGGCGGCCAGCCGCCGCCGCAGCAGCCTTCCCAGCGGTTCCGGTGCGGTCGCGGTGTCCGTCATCGCGGTGTCCGTCGCGGCCGTGTTGTCCCGGCCGGGGTCGTCCTGGCCGGGGTCGTCGTCCAGCGTGCCGCCGAGCAGGCCGTGCAGCACCTCGCTGTCCTCGTCGACGGCCAGGGCGCGGCGCAGTTCGCCGGTGACCCGGATGACGCCCACCTGGCACAGGCCGATGCCGCTGGCGGGCCCGGCCTCGTCCAGGAGCTGGGTCATCAGGCCCGTCTCCAGCAGGCAGAAGTCGCGCGCCCGCGTCCCGTACATCGGCTCGACGGCGGAGCACCGCGCCACGAAGAACACGGAGAACGCCGCGCCGTCGAACACCGCCTGGTTGTCGGGGACATGAAGTTCGGCGCCCAGGCGCACGTCCGCGCACACCGTCACCAGCCGGTGCTGGCCGGGGTCGTAGCGGAACGTGCCGCCTTCGATTCCTTCGACCCGGCCGGGAGTGATGTACACATAGGTCTGTACGGGGTACAGGCCACCGGCCGAGCCGTAGCGGCGGCGGCCCGGCGCGCCGCTGTCGCCGGTGCCGTGCGCGCGCAGCGGCTCCAGCAGGCGGGTGAGCGCGGCGAGCGGGACCGGCGCCGCGCCGAAGCGACGGCGGCTGCGGCGTGCGGGGCCCTCGGTTTCCGGTGCGGTGAACGGGAGTTGGTGCGCGGGGCCGTCCAGGTCCGTACGCGGCCCTGGACGGCGCGAGGTGAACGCGAGCCGCTCCAGCGGGTCCGTGAGGACGTCGTCACCGAACGCCGCGCGGTAGCCACGGGCATCGCCCGAGGCCGCCCCGTCCGGTGCGGGCGCCGCGTCCGGTGTCCCGGTGTCCGGTTCCGTCGTGTCCGGTTCCGTCGTGTCCGGTGTCGCCGCGTCCGGTGTCGCCGCGTCCGGCGTTCCCGCCGTCTCGCGTACGACGACGGCGGCGAGGCGGCGAGCCTCGCGGGCGTCGCCGACGACCGTGACCGCGGCCGCGCGGACCTCGTCCTGCCGCAGCAACACCGCCTCGATCTCGCCGAGTTCGATGCGATGCCCACGGATCTTCACCTGGAAGTCCTCGCGGCCGATGATCTCGATCTCGCCGTCCGGCAGCCACCGGCCGAGATCCCCGGTCCGGTACAGCCGCCGCCCGGTGCGCGGGTGCGTGACGAAGGAATCGGCGGTGCGCTCGGGGTCGCGCCAGTAGCCGTCGGCCAGGGAGTCGCCCCCGACGCAGATCTCGCCGGTGACGCCCACGGGGCAGGATTCGAGGCGGTCGTTGAGCACGTCCATGGTCTGGTTGCGCAGGGCCGTGCCGTACGGGATCGAGGTCCTGGCCGCGTCGGCGTCGGTGACCACATGGGCCACCGACCAGATTCCGGCCTCGGTGGCCCCGCCCGCCGCGGTGACGCGGACGCCGGGGGCCGCGGCGCGTACCCGGCCCGGCAGGTCGACGGGTATCCAGTCGCCGGACAGCCAGACCTCCCTGAGGCCCGCCAGCGCGTGCGGGCGTGCGGCGTCGTCGCCCAGGTGCTCGACCAGCATCTGCAGCAGGGCGGGCACTGAGTTCCACAGCGTGACGCGGTGCTCGGTCAGGAGCTCCAGCCAGTGGGCCGGATCGGGCGTCGCGGCCGGTTCCGGGAGCACAAGCGCGCCGCCGCCGCCGAGTACGGCGAAGATGTCGGCGACGGAGAGGTCGAAGCCGAGGGCGGACAGGGCGAGCACCCGGTCCTCGGGGGTCAGCGCGCAGCGCTCGGCGAAGTCGGCGACGGTGTTGAGCGCCGCCCGGTGTGAGACGGCGACGCCCTTCGGGTCGCCGGTGGACCCGGAGGTGTACAGCAGGTAGGCGAGGTCGTCGGGCCGCTGCACGGGAGTCAGGGGGGCGGCGTCGCCGTCGGACGCGGTCAGGTCGACGGACAGGGCCGTGACGCCGGTGGGCCAGGTGCGGTCCCGGTGGTCCGTGCTCGTGTCCATGTCCGTACTCGTGTCCATGTCCGTGCCCGCGCCCGTGCCCGTCGTGAGGACCAGCGTGGCGCCGGAGTGCCGCAGCATCCACTCCCGGCGGGCCGGGGGCAGGGCCGGGTCGAGCGGCAGATAGGCGGCCCCTGACAGGTGGACGGCGAGGACCGCGACGATCTGTTCGACGCCCTTGTCCAGGGCGACGGCGACGAGTCGGCCCGGCGCCGCCCCGAGGTCGCGCAGCCGTCGGGCGAGGCGGCAGGCGTGCCCGTACAGCTCCCCGTAACTGACGTCGCACGCGCCGGTGATGACGGCCGTACGGTCGGGGTGTGCCGTGGCCTGTGCGGTGAAGCCCGTACACAGCAGACCGTCGGGGACCGTGCCGGTGGTGTCATTGGCCCGGTCGATGAGCCGTCGCTGCGCCGCCGGGAGCACGTCCACGTCGTCCGGTCCCCAGGCGGCCTCGTCCCGTGCGAGAGTGTGCAGCAGTCGGCTGTAGGCGTCGAACATCTCGTCCAGGACGGCGGGCGGGAAGGACGCCTCGACCGCGTCCCACTTGAAGGTGAGGGCGCCGCGGTCCTCGTAGACCTGGTGGTCGAGTCGCACCTGCGGGGTCTGGGACACCGCGTACACCGTCTCGCCCAGCCAGTTCGCGCCCACGTCGCCCTGGGCGAACTCCTGGTCGCGGCCCTGTTCGCGGGCGCTGGCGAAGACGGTGGCCGAGTAGTCGGCGGCGGGGACGCCGCGCTCGCGGGCGATCTCCCGCACCACCTCCACGCCGCTGAACAGGCGGTGGTCCAGGTCCTGCCACAGTTGCCGCTGGATGCGCTCGGCCAGGGCGGTGATGCCGCCGCCGGGGCGCAGATCGACCTCCAGGAGGGTCACCGAGGTGAAGTCGCCGATGATCTGGTCGATGTCCGGGTGCAGCGGGTGCCGGTTGAACAGCGGGACGTTGAGGGTGAAGTGACCGGTGCGGGTCCAGGCGCCGAGCACGGTCGCGTAGGCGGCGAGTTGTACGGCCGACGGGGTGAGTCCACGGGCGGCGGCGCGCTCCTTGACGCGGGCCCACTCGGGTGCGTCCAGGCGGTCGTGGCGGCGCGTGCGGCGCGCGGCCGCGCCGACGGCCGGGGCGGCGGCGGACGACGGCAACGGCGGGTTCGGGGGGAGCGTGTCGATCCGGTCGAGCCAGTAGGCTCGGGCCTTCTCGTAGGCGGGGGTGTCGGCGAGCTGCCGCGCCGCGAGCACATAGTCGCGGAACGACACCTGGGGTGTGGGGAGTTCGGCGTCCGGGTCGGCGTACAGGTCGCCGAGTTCGAGGAAGAACAGCCGGACGCTGGCCACGTCGGCGACCAGCAGGTCGATGCCGACGTGGACGCGGGCCCGGTCGTCGTCGAGCCAGGTGACGCGGAGGTCGAACATCGGCCAGGTGTCCAGCGGGAGCACCTGGTGGCTGAGCTGGTCGCGTAGCTCGCGGAGGTGGGCGTCGCGGCGTTCCCGGTCGGCGTCGCGGAGGTCGTACTCGGGGACCGGGATCTCGCCGACCTCGGGCAGGACGCACTGGGTGCCGTCGTCGCGGACCACGGCGCGGAGCATCTCGTGCCGTCGTACCAGCGCGGCCAGGGCCCGCCGCAGCCGCAGCGGGTCCAGTGCGGCGCAGTCGTACTCGGTGTAGAGGTGTACCGAGGTGCCGCCGAGTTCGTACCCGGTGCTCCGGCCGATGAGGTAGGCGTGCTGGATCTCGGTGAGCGGGAAGGGTTCATGGCGGCGGTCCGGGTCGGCGGTCACGACAGGCCAGCGGACGTCCTCGCGCGTAGACCGTGATGGCGCGCCGTCCGGGCCGCCGTCGAGGCCGGAGCGTACGAGGTCCGCCACGTCGGTGACGCCGCCGCGGAGAAATCCGGCCAGCGGGAGAGCGACCTGGAAGTCGCGGGCCAGTCCGTGCCGGAGTTCGATCGTGCGCAGCGACTCCAGGCCCAGGCCGACCAGCGGGCGGTCGGCGGGCACCCGGTCGGGCTCCACGCCCAGCAGGGTCGCGATGCGCCGTGTCACCTCCGCGGTCAGCACCTGGCCGCGCAGGTCTGCGGGCAGCGCGGTGACCATCTCCCGCAGCGGGGCGGCGGCTTGGGGCGGGGCGGCGGCGTCCGGGCGCTCCGCCGTGGGTGAGGAGCCGCCCGTCGCGGTCCGGTCCGGCTCGGTGCCGCTGCCGGTACTGGCGCCGGTGGTCGTGGTGTGCAGTGCGGTGAGCGTGTCGTCGAGCCAGGCCTGTCGACAGGCGGTACGGCGGATCTTGCCGCTCCCGGTCATCGGCAGGGCGGCCGGTCGTACGAACACCACGGCGTGCGGCTCGACCTCCTGTTCCGCGGCGACGGCCGCCCTGACCTCCGCGCCCAGCGCGGCGAGGTCCAGGTCGCCGGTGTGCTCGACGGACTGGACCAGGACCAGCCGTTCGCCGTCCGGCGCGTCGACGGAGAACGCGGCCGCCGGGGCCGCGGCCAGCGCCGGATGGGCGCGGCGGGCGGCGGCCTCCACGTCCTGGGGGTGGATGTTGCGCCCCCGGATGATGATCAGTTCCTTGAGGCGGCCGCAGACGACGATCTCGTCGCCGTGCCGGAAGGCGAGGTCGCCGGAGCGCAGGAACGGCCCCCGGCCGTCCGCCAGGTGTCCGGCGAAGGCCTCGTCAGTCTGCTCGGGGCGTCGCCAGTATCCCTGGTTGACCACAGCGCCGCTGATCCAGATCTCGCCGACCTCGCCGGGGCCGCACTCCGTGCGGGCCGCCGGGTCGACGATGAGCATCCGCACCCGAGGGTGCGGCGTCCCGCAGCCGACCAGCTCGACGACACGGCCCCCCGCGTCCTGCGTGCCCTGCGTGCCCTGCGTGCCCTGCGCGTCCCGCGCGCTCGCCGGGGCGCCGGGGCCCGAGACGCGGACCTTGCCGCGCTCCAGGTCGGCCGCGTCCACGGTGAGGGCCAGCGGGTCGGGTCCGCGGCGGCCGCTGATGCCGAGGGTGACCTCGGTCAGTCCGTATCCGGGGAACCACGCCTCGCGGCGGAAGCCGTGCGGGGCGAAGGCGCGGGTGAACGCCTCGATGGTCCGGTGCTGGACGCGTTCGGCGGCGTTGAACGCGCTGTGCCAGCCGCTGAGGTCGAGCCGGGCCCGCTGCTCGGGGCTGACGCGCTCCACGCAGCGGTCATAGGCGAAGTTGGGGCCGCAGCTGAACACCGGGCCCTCGGCGTCGGAGATGGCCTTCAGCCAGCGGAACGGTTCGGCGACGAAGTCCTCGGGCGTCAGCAGAGTGCAGCGGCCGCCGATGAACTGCGACAGCAGCACCGTCCCGGCGACGCCCAGCGCGTGGTAGACCGGCATCCAGGTCACCACGTCGGCGCCGTCGGGGAGTTCGGCCAGGTCGCGGAAGACTCGGAGCTGTTCCAGCAGGGCTTCATAGGACACCATGACGCCCTTGGGCGCGCCGGTCGATCCGGAGGTGTACTGCATCAGCGCGAGGTCGCCGCCGTCGATGTCCGGAGGAACCCACCGGTCCGCGGCCGCGCCGCCCGGCACGCCGATGCCGTCGACCTCGATCCAGGCGGCGTCCGGGGCGCCGCGCCCGTCCCAGCGGCCGCGCAGTTCCGCCGCGCCGTCCCGGTGTGTGATCACCGCGGCGACCTCGGCGTCCTCGCCGATCCGCGCGAACCGCTCCGCCGCCTGGTCCGGTGCTCCGGCGACCGGCGGCGCGCAGGCGACGGCGCAGGCACCCGCGTACAGACAGCCGAACAGTCCCGCGACGAAGTCGGCGCCGGGCCGCATCAGCAGCAGGACCCGCCCGCCGCCCGCGCCCCGTTCCTGGAGGGTCGCGGCCACCGCCCGCGCTCTGGCGTCGAGTCGGCCGCGGGTCAGCCGGGTGGCGGGCCGCTCGTCGCCGGTGCGCTCGTCGAAGGAGAGGAAGGTGAAGGCGGTCGCCTCCGGCTCCTGGCCGGTCCGCCGCCGCAGGATGTCGAGGAGGTTCCGGGAGGGAAGGAGGTTCCGGGAGGGAGGAGGGACGTCGTGCGGGGCGTGCGGAGTCATGTCCTGTCATCCCATCTCGAGCTGCCGGAGGAGACCGGCCCGTATCATACGGACCTTCCTTCGCGGCCCGAACATCTGTCTCATGCCGCAGAACAACACACCACGGAAGAGGAACCCGCCGTGCCCACCGAGCCCGCCACACCGTCCGAACCGGGGACCTTCGTCACTCCGGAGCAGATCATCGACGACCTGTGGGCTCCGCGCGCCACCCAAGTCCTCCTCACCGCCGTCGAGCTGGATCTGTTCTCGCATCTCGCGGCGGGGGCCCGCACCGCCGACGAGACCGCCGCCGCGGCCGGTACGGCGCCGCGCGGCACCCGTCATGTCCTGGACGCCCTCACCGCTCTCGGCTACCTGGACAAGCACGACGGCGGGTACGAGCTCACCGCCGCGGCCCGCCGCTATCTGGTCCGGGACTCCCCCGGCTATCTCGGCGACATGTGCCAGGAGACCCGCGCCCTGTGGCAGCGGTGGCCGCGCCTGACCGAGGTGGTGCGCACCGGTGAGCCGACGGCCCGCTGGGAGGACGAGGCCACCGGGCGCGAGCAGTTCCCCGCCCTGGTGTCCGCCTGGTTCCCGCTCAGCTTCGCCGCGGCGCGCGCCGCCGTGGGGGTCCTGCCGGGTCAGACGCGGGCCGGCATCCGCCGCATACTCGACGTGGCGGCGGGCAGCGGCGCCTGGTCGATCGCCTTCGCCCTCGACCTCCCGGAGGCCGAGGTGACCACCATCGACCACCCCGAAGTCACGGCCGTCACCCGCTCCTTCACCGAACGGTACGGCGTCGCCGACCGCTTCTCACACATCGGCGGAAACCTTCGCACCACCGAATTCGGCACCGGATACGACCTGATAACGCTCGGATACATCATGCACACCGAGGGCCCGCACTGGGGTCCCGAACTCCTCAGGAAGGCGTACGCCGCGCTGCGTCCGGGCGGCACCCTGCTGATCGCCGACATGATCCCGGACGACTCCCGTACCGGTCCGCACATTCCGCTGACTTTCGCGGCGACCGATCTGCTCCTGTTCACCCGAGACGGCGACGCCTACACCCGGCGCGAGTACCAGACGTGGCTCACGGACGCCGGGTTCCATGCCGTCACCACCCATGACATCCTCGCCCCGTCGCCGCTGATCACCGCCACCAGGTAGAAGATTCTTGCGAACGTCCGGTTCGCCAAAGGGCCTGGCCAGAGCGGCTGTTGTGGCTGCGTACGGCGTTGTATACAACACGGGCAGGCATACGATCCGTCAGTCTGGATAGCGATGCGCACAGACCTCGCGGCTCCCGAGGCCCGGGCCACGCAGCGCCGGGCCGCCGCGGCAAGGGCACGATCCGACACGACTGAAGGGTTCTTCATCACCGTGCAGCCGGCCCAGGAATTCGGAGACAACCCCGTAGACGTACGGGACACCGGCCACTACACCGAGGAGTACGTCCCCAGCTTCGTGGAGAAGTGGGATTCACTGATCGACTGGGAGAAGAGGGCAGAAAGCGAGGGAAATTTCTTTATCGATCTGCTGCGGAAGTGGGGGGTCAAAAGCGTCCTCGACGTCGCCACCGGAACCGGGTTCCACTCGGTCCGGCTGCTGTCCGCCGGATTCGAGACCGTCAGTGCCGACGGCAGCGCGGACATGCTCGCGATGGCGTTCAAGAACGGCATGAACAAGGGTGACCACATCCTGCGCGTCGTCCAGGCGGACTGGCGCTACCTGAACCGCGACGTCCACGGCGAGTACGACGCCATCGTCTGTCTGGGCAACTCCTTCACCCACTTGTTCTCGGAGCGCGACCGGCGCAAGGCCCTCGCCGAGTTCTACGCGATGCTCAAGCACGACGGCATCCTCGTCCTGGACCAGCGCAACTACGACGCGATGCTCGACGACGGGTACACCAGCAAGCACACGTACTACTACTGCGGTGAGGACGTCACCGTGGAGCCGGAGTACGTGGACGAGGGACTGTGCCGGATGCGGTACAGCTTCCCCGACCAGTCGGTGTACCACCTCAACATGTTCCCGCTGCGCAAGGACTACACCCGCAGGCTGATGTCCGAGGTGGGCTTCCAGCGCGTCCAGACCTACGGGGACTTCCAGCACACCTACCGCGGCGAGCAGCCCGACTTCTTCATCCACGTCGCGGAGAAAGAATACCTGCTCAGCGACGACGCGGCCACGCCGTACTCGGGCGCGACCAGCACCGCCCGCAGCTACTACAACTCCCCCGACGCGGACAGTTTCTACGCGGCCGTCTGGGGCGGCGAGGACATCCACATCGGCCTGTACGAGAACCCGGCCGAGCCGATCGTCGACGCCAGCCGGCGCACCGTCCAGCGGATGGCCGACGCACTGGGGCTGACCGAGGACTCGGTGGTCCTCGACCTCGGCTCCGGGTACGGCGGCTCGGCGCGCTACCTCGCCGAGACCTATGGCTGCCGGGTCCTGGCGCTCAACCTCAGCGAGGTGGAGAACCAGCGCCACCGGGAGCTCAACGCGGCCCGCGGTCTCACCGACCTGATCGAGGTCATGGACGGCTCGTTCGAGGACATCCCCTACCCGGACGCGCACGTCGACGTCGTCTGGTCGCAGGACGCCTTCCTGCACAGCGGCGACCGGCCGCGGGTGCTCAAGGAGGTCGCCCGTGTGCTGCGCCCCGGCGGTCAGCTGATCTTCACCGACCCGATGGCGGCCGACGACTGCCCGAGCGACGTGCTGCGGCCCGTCCTGGACCGCATTCACCTCGACTCGATGGGCTCCCCCGGCTTCTACACCGGCGAGTTGGCCGGGCTCGGGTTCTCCCCCGTCGGAGACGGCTTCGACGAGCACCGCGAACAGCTGGTCGCCCACTACACGCGCGTCCTGGAGGAGACCGAGCGGCAGGAGGGCGACGGGCTCGCCCGGCAGGTCAGCCACGACTATCTGAGCCAGATGAAGACGGGCCTCCGCCGCTGGATCGACGGCGGCGCCCACGGCCACCTCACCTGGGGCGTCTTCCACTACCGCAGCGCGCCCCGCGCGTAGCCCACCCTGCCGGGGGCGGGTGCGGCCCGCCCCCGGTAACCTGCGGGGCAGCCGCGCCGACCCCGGCCGGGTGTCGGCCGGAGGCACGGACGACGTCGCGATCTCGGCTTGGAGGACGGGTGGCGCAGCAGCGCATCACGACCCGCAATGCCCGTTTCCAGCAGTGGCAGGCCCTGCTCGGCAACCGCAACAAGCGGCAGCGGACCGGAGAGTTCCTGGTCCAGGGCGTACGGCCGATCACCCTCGCGGCCGAGCACGGCTGGCCGGTGCACGCCCTGCTGTACGCCGCGGACCGCCCGCTGTCCCGCTGGGCCGAGGACCTGCTGCGCGCCACCAGCGCCGACCGGGTCGCCATGGCCCCGGAGCTGCTGGCCGAGCTGAGCGAGAAGACCGACGGCGCGCCCGAGGTGGTCGCCGTGGTCGGGATGCCGCCGGACGACCTGTCCCGGATCGACGTACACCCGGCGTTCCTGGGCGTCCTGTTCGACCGGCCCACCAGTCCGGGGAACATCGGCGCCATGATCCGTTCGGCGGATTCCTTCGGCGCCGACGGGCTGATCGTCACCGGGCACGCCGCCGATGTGTACGACCCGAAGACGGTCCGGGCCACCACCGGGTCGCTGTTCGCGCTGCCGACCGTCCGCAGCCCCTCGCACCGCGAGGTCGTCGAGTGGCTGGCGAAGGAGCGGGCGCGGGGGCACGAGGTGACGCTCGTGGGCACGGACGAGCGCGGCGACGCCGACCTCGCGGACTTCGACCTGACCCGGCCCGTGCTGCTGCTGATCGGCAACGAGACCTCAGGGCTCAGCAACGCCTGGCGCGACCTGTGCGACCACACGGTCAGCATCCCGATGACCGGGGCCGCCAGCTCGCTCAACGCGGCCAGCGCCGCGACCGTGGTGCTGTACGAGGCCGCCCGCCAGCGCGGGGCCGCGGCCCGTCGCGGCTGACCGTGGCAGTCCGCTGGCCTCAGCGGCCCACTGGCCGTCGGCGACGCGCGCGAGGATGATCCGCCTATGGGCAGCACCGCTCCCCCACCGGCCGCTCCCGGCACACTGCGGACCACGTCCCCGGCCGGGCGCTGGGTCCTGCTGACGACCGTGCTCGGCTCCAGCATGGCGCTGCTGGACTCCACGGTCGTCAATGTGGCGCTGCGCCGGATCGGCGCCGATCTCGACGCGGACCTGGCGGCCCTGCAGTGGACGGTCAACGCCTACCTGCTGGCCCTGGCCGGGCTGATCCTGCTGGGCGGCGCGCTCGGTGACCGGTTCGGGCGCCGCCGGGTCTTCGTGGTGGGCGTGGTGTGGTTCGCCGGGGCCTCGCTGCTGTGCGGGCTCGCCCCGAACCCGGAGGTGCTGATCGCCGCGCGGGCGCTCCAGGGGGTCGGCGGCGCTCTGCTCACCCCCGGCTCACTCGCCTTGATCCAGGCGTCCTTCCATCCGGACGACCGGGCCAGGGCGGTCGGTGTGTGGTCGGGGCTCGGCGGGGTCGGCGCGGCGGTCGGGCCGTTCCTCGGCGGATGGCTGGTCGACGGTCCCGGCTGGCGCTGGGTGTTCCTGCTCAATGTGCCGCTGGCCGCGGTCTGTGTGCCGGTGGCGCTCAGACACGTACCGGAGTCCAGGGATCCGCGGGCGCACGGCCGGTTCGACGTGCTCGGTGCGGCGCTCGGCGCGCTGGCGCTGGCGCTGGTGACCTACGCGCTGATCGCCGCCCCCGACCAGGGCGCGTCCGCCCTGGTGGTCGGCTCCGGGGTGGCGGGGATCGCGGCCGGGGTGCTGTTCGCGTACGTGGAGCGGCGGCGGCCGGAGCCGATGGTGCCGCCGGCGGTGTTCGCCTCCCGGCAGTTCACCGCCGTGAACGTGGTGACGCTGTGCGTCTACGGGGCCTTGGGCGGCTTCTTCTTTCTCTCCGCGCTCCAGCTCCAGGTCGTCACGGGCTACTCGGCGCTGGGCGCCGGTACCGCGCTGCTGCCCGTCACGGTGCTGATGCTGCTGTTCTCGGCGCGCTCCGGGGAGCTGGGGGAGCGCGTCGGGCCGCGTATCCCGCTCACCGTGGGCCCGCTGGTGTGCGCGGGCGGGATGCTGCTGATGCTGCGGGCGGGCGAGGGCGCCGCGTATCTGACCGATGTGCTGCCCGCGGTGCTGGTGCTCGGGGTCGGCATGGTGACGCTGGTCGCGCCGCTGACGGCCACGGTGCTGGCCTCGGTGGACACCGCGCGGGCCGGTCTCGCCAGCGGGATCAACAACGCGGCGGCCCGCGCGGCCGGGCTGATCGCGGTCGCCGCGCTGCCCCTGCTGGTCGGCATGGGACCCGAGGCGTACCGCTCGGCCGACGCGTTCGGTGCGGCCTTCCGGCGCGCGATGCCGCTGTGTGCGGGGGTGCTGGCACTGGGGGCGCTGATCGCCTGGGTGACCGTGCGCAGGCCGGTCACGGGCGCGGCCGAGCCGTGCCACCCGGAGTGCCACACCAACTGCGCGGCGGCGGCCCCGCCGCTGGAGCAGCCGTCGCCCCCGGCTCAGCGGCCTGAACCGTCCGGGCCGTCCGAACCGCCTGGGCCGCCGGAGTCACCGGAGTCGCCGGAGTCGCCCGCGCCGCCGCGCTGACGCGCTGTGACACACGGCTGGCCAGATGCTTTCGTTTCATGTCCGCCTGGCCACTGGTCGCCTCGTGCGCGGCCGCGCACGATCGAGGGCATGAGAATTCTTTGGATCTTCGCGCACCCCGACCGCGGCTCCCTCAACGGCTCGCTGCTCACCGAAGGACTGCGCGCCCTGGACGAGCTGGGGCACCAGCACCAGGTATCCGACCTGTACGCGATGGGCTTCAAGGCCGTACTGGACGCCGACGACATGAACGGCGCCGACCCCGGACGGCTGCTGGTCGGCGCCGAGCAGGAACGCGCCTTCCACGACGGCGGCCTGAGCCAGGACATCCTGGCCGAACAGGCGAAGATCGCCTGGGCCGATGTGCTGGTGCTGCAGTTCCCGCTGTGGTGGTTCGGGCCGCCGGCGATCCTCAAGGGCTGGTTCGACCGCGTCCTGGTCCAGGGCTTCGCCTTCGGCCTCAAGGACGCCGACGGACGCACCCCGCGCTACGGCGACGGCGGCCTGGCGGGCAAGCGCACGCTGGTCGTCACCTCGGTCGGCGCGCGGGAGTCCGCGTTCGGGCCGCGCGGCATCCACGGGCAGCTGGACGAGGTGCTCTTCCCGGTGCTGCACGGCGTGTCCTGGTACACGGGCATGGCGGCGCTGCCGCCGTTCGCGGTGTACGGCGCCGACCGGCACACCGCGGCGGACTTCTCCCGTGCCGCCGACGCGCTGCGCGCGCGGCTGCGCGCTCTGGACAGCACGGACCCGCTGCCGTACCGGCACGAGAACGGCGGCGACTACGACGAGAACCTGGTGCTGCGCCCCGAGGTCGCGCCGGGCCGCACCGGCATCGCGGCGCAGCTGGCGAACGAGCCGCACGCGCTCCCGTACGCGGCGGTGGCGTGACGGGGGCGCGAGCGGCCCGGCCTCGCGGCTGTGATCCAATGTCCGCAGGGCATTTGTCGCGCCCGCCCTGGGATGGAGCAGCAGGTGACTCCGCTCCCCGCCTGAAGGAGGGGGCTTCCAACCCGAGGGTTGCGGTCCAGCCCGAACCGGCCCCTCACGGGGTGTGACGAGATCATCACAGGCCAGGGAAGCGATTCCCCCACCGGCTGAAGCCGGTGGTCCCCTCGCTAGGAGACTGATGGAGACCCGGAGTCGTACCGCGCTGGTCGAGGAGCTCATGGAGCGCTTCGCCCATGTGCCCCGAGAGGCCGTGATCAAGGAGGACCTGCTGCGCGGCGGCATGGCCTTCGACGAGTCGGCGCTCAGCGGCAGCGCCGAGGGCGCGGCGGGCGAGGGCGACGTCAAGCCGAAGTCGTACTTCATCTTCTCCTTCGACCACCGCACGCTGCCGGAGCTGGGCGCGGCGGCGCTGAACCGGCCGCCCGAGGAGATCGTCCTCACCGGCGGCCCGTACGACCTGCGCCGCACGGTGGTGTCCGTACGCGTCAACCCGGAGTCCCCGTACCGGGTGCGGGCCGGTGAGGACGGCGCGCTCGGGCTGTACCTGGACGGCGCGCGGATCGCGGACGTGGGGCTGCCGCCGATGCCGGAGTACTACCGGCACAAGCTCTCGAACGGCAAGTCGGTGATGGAGGTCGCGCCGACGATCCAGTGGGGCTATCTCGTCTATCTGACGGTGTTCCGGGTCTGCCAGTACTTCGGCGCCAAGGAGGAGTGCCAGTACTGCGACATCAACCACAACTGGCGCCAGCACAAGGCCGCGGGCCGCCCGTACACCGGGGTGAAGCCCTCGGACGAGGTCATCGAGGCGCTGGACATCATCAACCGGTACGACACCGACCGCGTCTCGCAGGCGTACACGCTCACCGGCGGCTCCATCACGTCGACCGTCGGCGGCCGCGACGAGGCGGACTTCTACGGCAGTTACGCCAAGGCCATCGAGGAGGCCTTCCCCGATCGCTGGATCGGCAAGGTCGTGGCCCAGGCGCTGCCGCGGGACGACGTGCAGCGGTTCCACGACTACGGCATCAAGATCTACCACCCCAACTTCGAGGTGTGGGACCGGCGGCTGTTCGAGCTGTACTGCCCCGGCAAGGAGCGCTATGTCGGCCGCGACGAGTGGCACCGGCGCATCCTGGACTCCACCGAGGTGTTCGGCGCGCGCAATGTGATTCCGAACTTCGTGGCGGGCGTGGAGATGGCCGAGCCGTTCGGCTTCACGACGGTGAAGGAGGCGATCGACTCGACCACCGAGGGCCTGCGGTTCTTCATGTCCCACGGCGTGGTGCCCCGGTTCACCACCTGGTGCCCGGAGCCCACGACCCCGCTGGGCAAGGCGAATCCCGAGGGCGCGCCGCTCGAGTACCACATCCGGCTGCTTGAGTCCTACCGGGCGACGCTGGAGGAGTACGGTCTGACCTCGCCGCCGGGGTACGGTCCGCCGGGGCCGGGGCGGGCCGTGTTCTCGGTCAGCTCGTTCATGGACAGCATCCCGGCACAGGACGACTGACGGGCGACTGGCTGACGGCCGCTCGGCGGGCGCCTCGCCTCAGCGGCCGGTTCAGCAGTCGGTTCCGCCTTCGGCGAGTTCGCCCATCCACGCCTCGATCGCGTCGGGGGTGCGCGGCAGCGCGCCCGACATCAGCTGGGCGCCGTCGGCCGTGATCACCAGGTCGTCCTCGATGCGGACGCCGATCCCGCGCAGTTCGGGCGGGAGGGTCTCGTCGTCGGGCTGGAGGTAGAGGCCCGGCTCCACGGTGAGGACCTGGCCTTCCTCCAGTACGCCGTCGAGATAGACGTCCGCCCGCGCCTGGGCGCAGTCGTGGACGTCGAGGCCGAGCATATGCCCGCTGCTGCACAGGGTGTAGCGCCGGTGGAAGTCGCCGTCCGCGTGCTTCAGCACGCCCCATTCGGTGAGGCCCTCCGCGATGACCCGCATCGCGGCGCGGTGGAAGTCACGGAAGCTCGCGCCGGGCTTGAGCGCGCCGATCCCGGCCTCCTGGGCCGCCAGGACCAGGTCGTACACCTGCCGCTGGACCGGTGAGAACCGTCCGGACAGCGGCAGGGTGCGGGTGATGTCGGCGGTGTAGAGGCTGTCCGTCTCCACGCCCGCGTCCAGGAGCAGCAGGTTTCCGGGGTCCAGCGGGCCGTCGTTGCGTATCCAGTGCAGGACGCAGGCGTGGGCGCCGGACGCGGCGATGGTCTCGTAGCCGGTGCCGTTTCCCTCGGCGCGGGCGCGCAGGCCGAAGACGCCCTCGATCCAGCGTTCGCCGCGCGGGTGCGCGAGCGCGCGGGGCAGCGCGCGCACGACGTCCTCGAACCCGGCGGTGGTGTGGTCCACGGCGAGTTGCAGCTGACCGACCTCCCAGGCGTCCTTGACCAGGCGCAGTTCGCTGAGCGCGGCGGCGAGTTCGGCGTCGTCGGCGGCGTCGCGGCCCTCGGTCGGCAGGCCGTCCAGGGGCGCGCAGCGGACGCCGGTCATCCGCTCGGCCTCGGCGAGGTCGGCACGGCGGCCGACCCAGAACTCGCCGTAGCGCCGGTCCCGGTAGAACGCGTCTTCGGTGCGCGGCGACCTCGGCCGCAGATACAGCACGGCCTCGTGCCCCGCCGGGCCGTCGGGCTCCAGGACGAGGACGTGGCCCGCCTGGTCCTCGCCGGTCAGACCGGTGAGCCAGGCGTACCCGCTGTGCGGCCGGAAGCGATGGTCGCAGTCGTTGGAGCGGACCCGCAACTCGCCCGCCGGGACGATGAGTCGTTCGCCGGGGAAGCGTGCGGAGAGCCGGGCGCGGCGTGCGGGCGTCAGCCGGGCGACGGGCAGCCGGATGTCGTCGGGCAGCGGAGTCGCGGCCCAGCCGCCCGCCATAAACGCCTCGAACTCCCCTGAAACGGGCAGGTCGTGGCTGACGGTGCGGGGCGCGGTGGTCCGTGGATTCTGCACGAGGTTCCTCCTCGGTCTTGTCAGTGCAATTTCACATTACTACGTTACGCATGACATGGCGTCGAACGGCCCATCGAACCACGGACCACAGAGCCGTTGGCGCCACCCTGCCCAGACCCCCACGGAGACCTCAGTGTTCCTGTCGAGAACCCTGCTCAGACCCCTGGTCACGGTGACGACGGCGGTGACGCTCTGCGCCACGGCCGTCTCGTCGTCGGCGGCGTTGACCCCGTCGGCTCCCGCCCCCTCGTCGCTCCCGGCGGCCTCGTCGGCCTCGTCGCCCTCGTCGCCTTCGTCGCCTTCTTCGGCGGCGCGGGGCTCCGCCGCCCCCGACCCGACCGACACGGTCGAACGGCTGGCCAGGGCGCCCAAGCCCGGCAGCGTGAAACTCCCCGCGCCCGACGGCCTGACGGACGGCCGGGTGCCGGGACCGGCCACCGACACGCCGGGAGTCACGGCCAGGGCCCAGCGGGCGACCGTCGCACCCTGCACCCTCGACGGCGTCACCGGGCTGTCCCCCGAGCAGCTGGCCGACTTCCTCGCCGATCCGGCCGTCACCGCCGACGGATGCCTGCGCACGCTGATCTGGACCTGGGACCAACGGCTGGCCCCCGTGATGTCGCGGGAGCACGTCCAGGCCGTCGCACAGCGCATATCGCGGCTCGCCAGCGCCCACGACGGTAAGAACGGCAGCCATCTGCTGGAGATGTTCACCTATCTCCACGCCGCCTGGTACCACGACTTCGCACGCGACGAGATCGACCTGAGCGACCCGCAGACCGTGGCCGCCCTGCGCGAGGCCATCGACGCCTACGGCTCGGCCGCCCGCACCTTCGACGCCACCGACGCCAACGCCGCCACTCTCCGCGAGGCGCTCTACACCGGCACCATGCCCGGACTGCGGCAGCACCAGCTCCCGCTGGTCAAGCGGGTCCTGAAGACCATGGACGCCGCGCACCCGGACACCGCCCTGGACACCGCCTGGGCCGGGAGCGCACTCGCCGCCCTCTCGCTCAACTACCTCGGCGTCTACCCCGGCAACCGGGACACCGCCTTCCATGACGCGGTGGCCGCCGACGCCTCCTACCGGGCCGCCTTCAAGGCCTTCGCGGGCCACACCCACCTCAAGGACACGGCCAACGCCTGGGTGGTGCGCGACGCGCTCAGCGAGTACGGCCGGATGGGCCAGATCGACTCGCTCAACCGCGAGATCGTCACGGGCCTCGGCGGCCTCCTGGACACCACGACCCGCAACTTCGGCGAGGGCAGCGCCCCTTGGGCGAAGCTCGCCGCCTGGCTCATCTTCTTCGAGGCCTGCGCACCGTACGACGTGTGCAAGGACGACATCGAGCGGCGCATCTTCCCGCACACCTACACTTACGACCGGGGCGGGATCACGGTCCGCACCGCGCTCGACCGGGACACCGTCGACCAGCTCTACTACGCGAGCAAGCAGGTCAAGGCGCAGTTCCACCGGGTCATCGGCACGGACGAGCCGCTCGCGGACGACCCCAACTCCAGCCTCACCACGGTGCTGTACGCCTCCCGTGCCGACTACGAGAACTACCACCCGCTGCTGACCGGCATGGGCACCAACAACGGCGGCATCTACATCGAGCGGGGCGCGACCTTCTACACCTACCAGCGCCGGGTTCCGCAGGACTCCCGGCTGACGCTGGAGGAACTGTTCCGGCACGAGTACACGCACTACCTCAACGGCCGGTGGGCGGTGCCCGGTTTCTTCGGCGAAGGGGCCTGGTACGAGGACGACCGGACCACGGCGATGGACGAGGGCACCGCGGAGTTCTTCGACGGCGCCACCCGCGACGACGGCGTCAAGGTCCGCAAGTCCCTGGTCCAGAGCATCATCAGCGACACCGCGGGCGGCGGACCGCGGATGACCGTGAACGAGCTGCTGCACGCCACCTACGACGGGGACGGCTTCCGCTTCTACTCGTACGCGGGCACGTTCTTCGAGTTCCTGTGGCTCGAACGGCCCTCGCTGCTCCAGGAGATGTACGGCTATCTGCGGGCCGACGACCCGGCGGGCTTCGACGCCTGGCGGGCCCGGCTCGGCAAGGACGCCGGACTGCAGCGCGCGTACGACGCCTTCCTGGACGAGCAGATCAAGAATGTCGACGACCTGTTCGTCCCCGACACCTCCCACACTCCGGTGAACGAGCTGCGCGAGCGCTCGGCCTCCCGAGTCCAGTCCGCCTTCGCCGCGTCGACCGGGGCCACGCCCGACTGCACGTCCGTCAACGCGCCGCAGCGCCCGCGGTTCGTCTGCACCGGGAAGGTCACGGCACGCCTGAGCGACGCGGGCGACGCCGACCGCGTCTTCAAGGACATGTCCGAGACGGTCGACTACTTCCTCCTGGAGCGAGCGGGGAAGTGGACCAATAACCTGGCCGACATGAACTGCTCGTTCGGCCCGGTGGACATCTGGTCCGACGGGCGTGGCGGGACGTCGGACTACCGCTGTGAGGGGCCGTTGCGGAGCTGATCCGCCGCGCGCGCCGCACGAAGGTCACCGGTGCCCCGCCCCCTGGGCGGGGCACCTCGCGCCGTAAGGACTCTGGCATATGACATAAGCACCACCGGATCGTGTGTTGCCAAATGGCTTACAGGGCTCCGCAGGCTGTGCAAGAGTCGTAACCGGTCCTCCGTCAGACTTGTCCGAGCTGTCAGGGCTTTCAGAGCTGGTCGTACCGCGCCTGTATCGGAGTACGTCATGCCGTCGTCCCCCCCTTACGCGGAGCCCCCCGCACCGCAGCCGCCGGAGCGCGGCACAGTCGACGCGCTCATCTCGCAGACCCGGCAGCTGCGCGGCGGCGTCGACGCCGTACGCCAGGACGCCGTGCTGGACGACGACGACCCGCAGGTGCGATGGCAGCGTGCCCTGTGCGAGCTGGCGATGCATCAGCTCGACGACCTGGACGGCCACCTCGGCCAACTGCGCGAAGGCCTGCCCCCGCAGAACTCCACGGACACCTCGGACACCTCGGACGCCTCCGACGCCTCGGAATCCGCGCGGGCCGCGGGCGCTCAGGCCGCACCCCGCGCCGCGTCCCGGCTCAGCGCTGTACCCGAGCAGCGGCGCGGATCGCTGCTCAGCCGGGTGGGCAGTGCGGACTGGAACCTGCTCACCGACGAGGTCAGCTGGTCGGCCGAGCTCTACCAGATCTTCGGGCGGGACCCCGAGAGCCCGGCCCCGACCCTGGACGAGCTGCCCGCCCTGGTTCTCCCCGACGACCAGCCTTTACTCACCACGATGGTGACGGACTGCCTGGTCGACGGCAGGCCCATCGACGGCGAGTTCCGCATCGTACGCCCCGACGACACGCTGCGTACGGTGCATATGACGGGCGAGCCCGTGCTCGACGCCGACGGCTCCACCGCCTCGATGTGGGCGGTCCTGCGGGACGTCAGCGAGCTGCGCCGCAGCCAGCTCGCGGTGCGCGAGACCCGTGACTCCCTACGACACCAACGGCACCTCGCGCAGACGGAGCACCGGCTCGCGGTGGAGTTACAGGAGGCCGTGCTGCCGCCGTGGCGCGGCGCCCCGCGGTTCCCGCACGGCGGGGCGCACGCTCTGGACCTGGCCGCCCACTATCTGCCGTCCGCCGACAGCGCGCTGATCGGCGGCGACTGGTACGACGCGATGCAACTCCCGGACGGCGAGTCGCTGCTGAGCGTCGGCGACCTCACCGGACATGGCGTCACCGCCACATCCGGGATGGCGACGCTGCTCGGGGCGCTGCGCGGGATGGCCATCGCCGGCGCCCGGCCAGGGCCGCTGCTCGGCTGGCTGAACGACCTCCTCGACGCCTCGGCGCAGCCCTCGCTGGGCAGCGCGGTGTGCTGCCGCTACCGCCCCGAGGATCACACCCTGACCTGGGCGCAGGCCGGACACCCCGCCCCGCTGCTGTTCCGCGACGGGACGGGGCGCGCGCTCACGCCACCGGACGGCGTCCTGCTCGGCGCGACCTCGGGGGCTCGCTACGGCCAGTCCGTGGAGCGCCTCGAGCCCGGCGACCTGCTGTTGCTGCACACCGACGGCCTGGCGCCACGGCGCGCCGGAGGCGATGCCGTGGGCCGACTGCTCGCGCTCGCCCCCCGGTTCGCCACGGCCAGGTCCGCGCAGGACTGTGTGCGCACGGTGGTCGAGGCGTTCGATGAGACCGAGCGGGAGGACGACGCCTGTGTGCTGATCGCCCGGATCGACGCGTAGGCGTTCCCCCTGTCGCGGGGGCTGTACGTGATGGGCTCACGTACAGCCCCCGTCAGGTGGGTACGGCGGACTCGGTCATGCCTGGTCAGCGCCTCCCCTCGTACGGGACGGGGCCTTGGGGAGGGCGAGTTGGATCTCCTCGCGCAGGTCCTGGATCCGCGGATAGCCCGCGTACTGGCCGGTGAGCCGGTACATCTCACGCAGCCGGTCCCAGGTGCGGTGTGAGGAGGTCTCGCCCATGGACACCAGCGCCAGGCGTGCGTACCGGTCGGCCTGTTCCGGGTCGTCGGCGATGAAGCAGGCCGAGGCCAGCGACAGATAGTCGAAGATCTTCGACCGCTGGCGGCCCTTCTCCCGCAGGGCGAGGGCCTCCTTGGCGTGCCGCTGGGCGGTGGCCGCCGCCGAGGGGTCGTGCTCGGCGAGCGTGCGGTAGGCCAGGGCCTGCATCCCGTGCAGGTCGGCCTCGTCGAACATCTGCATCCAACTGGGCGGCGGTACATCCCCCTTGTCCGACACGAACAGGTCTTCCGCCTCGCCGAGGGTCCGCCGCATGGCCTGGCCCTTGCCCATCGAGGCCTGGGCCCAGGCCTCGATGGTGTGCAGCATGGCCTGGGTGCGCGGCAGCACCTGGTCCCCCGAACCGGACTTGGCGAGCTTCATCAGGTCCAGCGCGTCGTCGGGCTTGCCGAGGTGCACCATCTGGCGGGCGGCTCGGGACAGGGCCTCACCGGCGCGAGGGCGGTCGCCGCCCTCGCGCGCGGCGTGCGCGGCGATGACGAAGTACTTCTGGGCCGTGGGTTCGAGGCCGACGTCATGGGACATCCAGCCGGCGAGTACGGCCAGGTTGGCGGCGACGCCCCACAGGCGCCGCTGGAGATGGACAGGGTGTCGGTAGGCGAGCATGCCGCCCACTTCGTTGAGCTGGCCGACCACTGCCTTGCGTTGCAGCCCGCCGCCGCGGGACGCGTCCCAGGCGCGGAACACCTCGACCGAGGCCTCCAGTTCCTCGATCTCCTGGGACCCGATGGGGGCGGCCTCGTAGCGGTCGAACCCAGCGGGGTCGGCGTGCAGGGGGTCGTCGATGCGGGGTGCGTCGGCCGTCAGGGCCGGATCGGTGTGCAGCCAGTCGTGCATGGCGCTGGTGAGTGCGGTTCCCGCGGCAAGCGCGGCACCCGCGCCCACCAAGCCGCGTCGGTTGAGCATGAGATCCATTCCCGTGAATTCGGTGAGGACCGCGGCGGTCCGACCGGGCGCCCACGGCAGGGAGTCGGGATGGCTGAGCTCCCCGTCGCGCTGCCGTCTGCCCGTGCGCCCGTGCCGGACCAGACCGAGGTCCTCGATGGTCACGACACGGCCGAGTCGCTCGGTGAACAGCGCCTCCAGCACCTGGGGCACCGGATCGCGCGGGATCTCTCCCATGTCGATCCAACGCCGCACTCGCGAGGTGTCGGTCGCCAGCTGGGGGTGGCCCATGGCCGCCGCCTGCCGGTTCACGAGTCTGGCGAGTTCGCCCTTGGACCAGCCGGCCAGGCCGAACAGATCTTGCAGGCGGGTGTTGGGTTCGTTGCTCACGTCAAGCCCCCAGGTTCTCGGCTGTGTTGACAGTAACCGCCTGTCAGTTGCTGAGCGACTATTCGCCAGGGTTCGCCAGGGTGCGCCAGATGGTGTGCCATGCGC
The DNA here is from genome assembly GCF_054788135.1 of Streptomyces sp. O3. Classification (NCBI taxonomy): domain Bacteria; kingdom Bacillati; phylum Actinomycetota; class Actinomycetes; order Kitasatosporales; family Streptomycetaceae; genus Streptomyces; species Streptomyces sp. O3. Next base: position 45,997 of record NZ_JBTVYK010000029.1, on the reverse strand, counting down.
GCGCGGGTGTCAGGTAGGAGTGCGCCACCCCGGCCCGGCAGCCGAACGGCATTCCCCAGGGTGCTCCCGCGGCCACCGGGTCGGGTCGGCGCACGCAACCTGTCGGCGCACGAAGGGATCTGTACCGCCCATGTACGCAGCATCGTCCTCCGTGTCCGCCCCGCCCCGGCCGCTGGTTCCGCGTCAGGGCAGCGGCCCGTACCTCGCCCCCAACCGCCCGGCGGCCACCGCGCTCGGTACCGGTCGGCCGCGGCGCGGTCCGGGGCACGGCGCTCCGTCCCTCAGCGGGAGACTCGACTTGTCCGGCCCCCAGGGCGCCCAACTGCGCACCGCCGTCGCCTCGGTGCAGCGGATCTGCCCGGAGTTCCAGCCGGTGCAGGTGCTGCGCCGCAGCGGCCGCCATGTGCTGCTGGTCGGCACGACAGGCCGCAGCACCGCGGTGGCCAAGTGTTTACTGGACCACTCCCCCGTATGGACCGATCGGCTGCGCAACGAGATAGCGGCCTACCGCTCGTTCGTCCGCCACCGGCCCCCGGTCCGGGCGCCCCGGCTGATCGCGGCCGACCCGGCGGGCGGCACCCTGGTCGTGGAGCGGATGCCGGGCCGGGTGGCGGCCCTGCAACGCCACCCGGCCGACGCGCCGCCGCACGCGGACGTACGGGCCGCGCTCGGCGCGATCTGCCGCCTCAACAGCTGGCGGCCGCCGGCCGGTACGTTCGACGCCCCGCTGGACTACGCCGCCCGCATCTCCCGTTACCACGATCTGGGCCTGCTCACCGACCGGGACCTGGGCGACCTGCAGAAGTTGCTGCACGGCATCGCGCAGGCGTCGGGGCGCGGCGGGATGGGGCAGTTCTGTCACGGCGACGCCCTGCTGTCGAACATCCTGCTGTCGCCCGCCGGTCCGGTACTGGTGGACTGGGAGCACGCGGGCTGGTACCTGCCCGGCTATGACCTGGCCACGCTCTGGTCGGTGCTGGGCGAGTCGCCGGCGGCGCGGCGGCAGATCAGCCAGCTCGCGCAGGCGGCGGGTCCGACGGTACAGGACGCTTTCCTGGTCAACCTGATGCTCGTACTGACGCGGGAGATCCGGACGTACGAGACGGCCGTACAGCGCACCATGCACGAGACGGCCCCGGCGGCGCCGGGCGCGGCCGCGCCCGGCGGGGCGCCGTCCGGCGAGGAACAGCGGCTGCTGCTGCGGCGGCTGCACGACGACTGCGCGATGGCCCGCCGGGCCCTGCGCGCGGCGGTCGGCACTCGCTGACGGACACGGCGGTCCTCGACGCGGCCACGCGTATGGCGCGTCGAGGACCGCCGTACGTGTGGCCGCGAGCGTGGTAACCAGGGAATTCCCTTGGCCTGATGCATGATTGACGGATCGTCTGGGAGCGGGTGACCCTGAGTCAGCCACGCCCGCCCCGCACGCCCCACCGCGAACCGTCGCCCCAGGAGGCTGCCTTGCGAGATTCCGCCCCGGACCGAGCCGCTCCCGTACGCCGTCGGCCGCGCCGGACGCTGGGCGCCGCGGCGTCCGCCGTGCTGCTGCTGCCGCTGCTCGCCGCGGCGCCATCGGACGCAACCGGGGTCGGCGCCGGGGTCACTGGCGGGGACGCTCGCGGGGGCGCCGGCGACGCGCGGCTCCAGCGCGCGTTCACCGCCGCCGCGGCCGAGTACCGGGTACCGCGGAGTGTGCTGCTCGGCGTCTCCTATCTGCAGTCGCGGTGGGACGCCCACGGCGGAGCGCCCAGTGTGACCGGCGGCTACGGCCCGATGCACCTCACCGACGCGCGCACCGCGCTGGCCCGCGCCCCGCACCACAGCCATGGCGCGGAGGACGCCCGCGGCGACACCGCGCGCCCCGCGGCCGTACCGGACACCGCGCTGCCGGAGCCCGGACAACTGCCGGAGCGCCTGCGGACCTTGCCACGGGCCGCCGAGCTGACCGGACTGTCCGCGGAGCGGCTGCGCGACGACCCGGCGGCCAACGTCCGCGGCGGCGCGGCGCTGCTCGCCGACGCGCAGCGGCAGTCGGGACGCGCGCCGAGCGGCGACCCCGCCGACTGGTACGGCGCGGTGGCCCGTTTCTCCGGCGCCGACGACCGGACCGCGGCGGCGGCGTACGCGGACGAGGTGTTCGCCGTGCTCAGAGGCGGCCAGCGGCGCACCACCGACGCCGGTCAGCGCGTCGTCCTGGACGCGGCGCCGGATCTCGAACCGGACACCGGGCAACTGGCCGGGCTGGGGCTGCGGCACGCCCGACGAGGGCCGGTCGAGTGCCCCAAGAGCGTGTCCTGCGAGTGGATTCCGGCCCCGTACGAGGAGTTCGGCGACGACGACTACGGCAACCACGACCTGGCGGACCGGCCGTCGTCCCAGTCGATCGACTACATCGTCATCCATGACACCGAGGGCAGTTGGGACACCGCCCTGAAGCTGGTGCAGGACCCGACGTATGTGTCGTGGCAGTACACGCTGCGCTCGACCGACGGGCACATCGCCCAGCACCTGGACCTGGCGGACGTGGGCTGGCACGCGGGCAACTGGTTCGTGAACGCCAAGTCGGTGGGCCTGGAGCACGAGGGCTTTCTGACCTCGCCGGACGCCTGGTACACGGAGGCGATGTACCGTACGTCGGCGCGGTTGGTGAAGCATCTGGCGCGGAAGTACGGCATTCCGCTGGACCGGCAGCACATCCTGGGCCATGACACGGTCCAGGGCCCGGTGTCGTCCCTGGTCCCGGCGATGCACACGGATCCGGGCCCGTACTGGGACTGGGAGCACTACTTCGCGCTGCTCGGCAAACCGCTGAGGCGCACCGCGGGCCCGGACGGCGGCCTGGTGACGGTGCTGCCGCGGTACGAGCGGCACCGCCCCGAGTTCACCGGCTGCGCCGAGCCCGGCGAGCCCTGCCCGCCGCACGGCTCCAGCGCGGTACGGGTGCGCACCGCGCCCCGCGACGACGCGCCGCTGGTCAAGGACATCGGGCTCAGGCCGGGCGGCGGCGACTCCACGACCGGCGTGAACGACGTGGGCTCGCGGATCTCCACCGGACAGCAGTACGCGGTCGCCGGGCGCAGCGGCGACTGGACGGCGATCTGGTTCCTCGGGCAGAAGGCCTGGTTCAAGAATCCGCGGCAGCGTCGTACGGCGGTCGACGCGGCCGGAACGGTGGTCACGCCCAAGGGCGGCCGGGCCGGGATCCCGGTGTACGGCCGGGCCTACCCGGAGGCGGCGGCGTACCCGGACGGCGTGCCGGTGCAAGCGGTCTCCCCGCTGCCGTACAAGCTCCCGGCCGGGCAGGAGTATGCGGCGGGGCGGAAGATTCCGGGTGAGTACTACTACGCGACGACCTTCGACCCGGCCGGTCACCGTGTGGTGCGCGGCGAGGACATGTACTACGAGATCCAGTTCGGCCACCGGGTGGCGTACGTACGCGCCGCGGACGTCGACGCGGGCCCCTCGGGTCCGTAGGCCGGGTCAGCCCTGCTGGAAGAGTTCCGCGGGCAGCGGCTTCAGCAGGGCGTACAGGTCGTCGGTGATGGGACGGTCCCAGGCCGCGATGGTGACCAGCACCTTGTCGCTGCGGTCGAACTGCACGCAGGAGATGCGGCTCTCGGAGAGTTTGATCCGCCGCACGATCAGCAGATTGTCGCCCTGCATCACCGGGACGTCCTCGGTCTCGACGACCTCGATGTCCTCGTCGTTCTCCAGCGCGAGGAGCAGCTGCGCCACCTCGAAGGGCACCTGCTTGTCCTCAAGCTCGCGGGCCGGGGATCCCTCGGGGAGGTTGCCGATGATCATCGCAGGGCCGCGGCCGCCGAACAGGTCGTACCGCAGGAACACGCCCTGGCAGCTGCCGTCGGGGGCGGGCAGCAGGCCCGCGCCCAGATTGCCGGGCCAGTCACCCGGATCCATGGCCAGGACATCGAAGTCCGGGCCCGCGGGCGTGGCGGAACTGCGGCGGCGGAGGAAGGACATGCCGCCATGGTACGTGGCTCCGCGGGGGTGACGGATTCGGCCCCGTGCGGTCACCGGCCGCTCGCGCGCTGCCGCTCGTGGTGGCGGGCCACGCGCGCGCGGTTGCCGCAGGACGGCTTGCACCACTCCTGGCGCGGGTGCTCCTTGAGGAAATAGCGCACGCAGCGCGGCCCGTGGCAGGCCCGCAGTCTCCCCCGGTCGGGGCCGGTGAGGAAGGCGATGGCGGCGCGCGCGATGGCGGCGGTGAGCCGGTCGCGGGCGGGGGCGGCGCCGGAGGGTTCGTGCCGTACGGCGGGGCCGGCGCCGGCGGGCCAGCTCAGGACCGGGACCGCGGGGGCGAGCGCGGCGCCCGCGTTGATCCGGGCGAGTGCCTGGTCGTCGGGCAGCAGCCGCCCGGCGTCGGCGGGGCTGGGCTGACCTGGGCGTACGGCACGGGCGAACAGGGCACGGACGGCGTCGCGCAGTTCGCGTACGGCGGTCAGGTCCGCGCCGTCGGCGGTGAAGCCCGCACCGCCCGGCAGCACGGCCCGCCGCTCACGGACCCAGGCGGTGAGCCCCGCGGGTTCGGCGAGGTCATCGGCGACCCCGCCCTGCCCGTCGTGGCGGACGGTGACGGCGAGATCGATGACCAGCTGCGCTTCCGACATAGAGCTAATGATAGCCTCGCCCGCAACCATTACCTTCTGCGACGCGGGCGGGCCGGCCGTGCCCCGGATCGACCTCAGGTCAGGTCGAACTCGCCGTCTCGCGCTCCCAGGACGAATGCGCGCCACTCGGCTGGTGTGAAGATCAGGGACGGCTTCTGGGGGCTGCCCCCGTTGCGCATCGCGATGAAGCCCTCCACGAAGGCGATCTGCACATCGCCGCGTCCCTGGCTGCTGGACTGCCAGTCCGCGTTGCTGAGGTCCAGCTCGGGCTTGTCCCAGCCCGCAGGCGGCTGCTGGGCGGTGGTGCTCTCGGCCACGTTCCGCTCCTCCCGGTCGTCGTCCGTGGCCAGCCTAGCGATCGCCGCCGGTGCCCGACAGGCCCCCGACAAGCCCCCGGCGCGCCCCGGAGCGCACCCAGGACGCGGGCCCGGCCGTCCGGTCAGCTCATGGGCGGTTCGGCGCCGACCAGCCACATGGCGAAGAACTGCGCCCCGCCGCCGTAGGCGTGTCCGAGCGCGGTGCGGGCGCCGTCCACCTGGTGCGCGCCCGCCCGGCCGCGTACCTGGAGCGCGGCCTCGGCGAAGCGGAGCATGCCCGACGCGCCGATGGGGTTGGTGGAGAGCACGCCGCCCGAGGGGTTCACGGGCAGGTCGCCGTCGAGTTCGGTGACGCCGGACTCGGTGAGCTTCCAGCCCTCTCCCTCGGCGGCGAAGCCCAGGTTCTCCAGCCACATCGGCTCGTACCAGGAGAACGGGACGTACATCTCGACCGCGTCGATCTGGCGTCTGGGGTCGGTGATGCGGGCCTGCCGGTAGACGTCGGCGGCGCAGTCCTTCCCGGCCTGCGGTGAGACGAAGTCCTTGCCCGCGAAGAGGGTCGGCTCGCTGCGCATCGCGCCGCCGTGCAGCCAGGCGGGCGGGTGCGGTGAACGCGCCGCGCCCGCCCGGTCGGTGAGGATCATGGCGCAGGCGCCGTCGGACGACGGGCAGGTCTCCGAGTAGCGGACGGGGTCCCACAGCATCGGGGACGCCTGGACCTTCTCCAGGGTGATGTCGTGTTCGTGGAGGTGCGCGTACGGGTTCTTCAGCGCGTTGCGGCGGTCCTTGTACGCGACCAGGGCGCCGACGGTGTCGGGCGCGCCGGTGCGCCGCAGATAGGCGCGGATGTGCGGGGCGAAGAAGCCGCCCGCTCCCGCGAGGAGCGGCTGCTGGAAGGGGACGGGCAGGGACAGGCCCCACATGGCGTTGGATTCGGACTGTTTCTCGAAGGCGAGGGTGAGCACCGTGGTGTGGACGCGGGCGGCCACCAGGTTCGCGGCGACCAGGGCGGTGGAGCCGCCGACCGAGCCCGCGGTGTGCACCCGCAGCAGGGGTTTGCCGACGGCGCCGAGCGCGTCGGCGAGGTACAGCTCCGGCATCATCACGCCCTCGAAGAAGTCGGGGGCCTTGCCGATCACGACGGCGTCGATGTCCGCCCAGGCGAGCCCGGCGTCGCCCAGGGCGCGCCGGGCCGCCTCGCGGACCAGGCCCGCCAGTGAGACGTCGCGGCGGGCGGAGGCGTGCTGGGTCTGTCCGATGCCGGTGACGGCGACGGGTTCCTTGCTCATCGCGCCTCTCCTTCGAGTACGGCGACCAGGTTCTGCTGCAGGCACGGCCCCGAGGTGGCGTGGGCCAGGGCCCGGTCGGACTCCCCGCGGTGGACGCGGGTCGCGGCCTCGCCGATCCGGATCAGGCCCGCGGCCATCACGGGGTTGGCGGCCAGCGCCCCGCCCGACGGGTTGACGCGTACGGTGTCGTCCAGCCGGAGCGCCTTGCGCAGCACGACCTCCTGGGAGGTGAAGGGGGCGTGCAGTTCGGCGGTGTCGACGGGGTGCTCGAAGGCTCCGGCGCGTTCGGCGGCCAGCCGCGTGGACGGGGAGTCGGTGAGGTCCCGTACGCCGAGACTATGGGCCTCGATCCGGTGGTCCATGCCGCGGATCCAGGCGGGCCGGTCGCACAGGTCGCGCGCCCGGTCGGCCGCGGCGAGTATCACCGCGGCCGCGCCGTCGCTGATCGGCGGGCAGTCGCCGGTGCGCAGCGGCTGGACGACGTAGTCGCCCTGGGGGCGGGCGCCGCGGAGTTGGGCGTGCGGGTTGGTTTCAGCGGCGGTGCGGCTGCGGGCGGCGACCTGGGCGAGTGCCCGCTCGTCGGTGTCGCCCGCGTCGATCGCCGCCTGCGCCTGGAGTGCGGCGAGCGCTACCGCGTCGGGCCACAGCGGGGCGACGTAGTACGGGTCCAGCTGGCGGGTGAGGACGTCCCGTACGGATCCGGGCGATGACGTGCCGAAGGCGTAGACGAGCGCGGTGTCCGCCTCGCCGGTGAGGATCTTCACCCACGCCTCGTACAGCGCCCAGGCGCCGTCCATCTCGACATGGGACTCGGAGATCGGCGGCCAGGCGCCGACGCCGTCGAGTGCCATGGTGAAGGAGAAGGCGCGGCCCGCGAGGTAGTCCGACGAGCCTGAGCAGGTGAAGCCGATGTCGCCGGCGGTGAGCCCGGTCTGCCGCTGGACGTCGTGCAGCACCGGCATCAGCGTCTCGACTTCGGAGAGTTCGTCGGTGGTGCGCCGGTGGTCGCTCTGCGCGAACGCGACGACGGCCACGTCGGGGAAGTCGCTGGCCGGCCTCATCTACAGCAGCTCCTTGTACGCGTCGTAGTCGGCGTCGGGCTCGCCGGTGGGCCGGTAGTGGTCGGGGTAACGGCTGTCACCGGTCGGGGAGTCGGTCCAGACGGGCTCCACACGCAGGCCCATCCGCACTTGGTCGTAGGGGATGCCGCCGATGCGTCCGTGCAGGGCGAGGTCGGCGCCGTCCAGGGCGATGTGCCCGTAGACGTAGGGCACTTCGATGTCGAGATTCGCCGTATGCGCGGCCTTGATGTTGACGACGCAGTACGTGGTGAGGGTGCCGCGCGGGCCGACCTCCACCCGCTCGTCGGTGGCGACGCCGCAGGTGGGGCAGGCGCCGCGGGGCGGTACGTACACCTTGCGGCAGGACGGGCAGCGTTCCCCGACGGTCTTGTGCGCGGCGAGGGCGTCCAGGTAGGCGGACTGGGCGCGGCCGGGCGTGTAGGTGTAGTCGAGGCGGGCCGGGGCGACGATGCCGGTGACGGGGTCCGCGAAGTCGCCGTCGTGGGCGCGGGGCCGGCCGCCGCCGTCCGGGTTCTCGCAGGGCTCGAAGCAGGCGATGTCGGTGATGGCGCCGGTGCGTTCAGCGGCCCAGCGGACTCGGACCCTGAGGCCGGTGTGCACGGCGCCGGCGTCTGGCGCGTCCAGGGCGTGCAGCAGCGCGGTGTCGGCGCCGTCGAGCCGTACGAGGACCCAGGCGAAGGGCGTGTCCAGGGGCTGGCCGGGGCGGGGGGCGGGGTTCCAGGCCCAGGTGGTGACGGTGCCGGTGGCGTCGACCTCGACGAGGTCGCGTATCTCGTCGGCGGTGACGGGGTCGTACTCGACGGGCGGTACGAGCACCCGCCCGTCGGAGGTCCTGACGCCCAGGACGGTGCGCTCGCGCAGGCCGGTGAGAAAGGCGCTCTGCACCGGGCCCAGGGAGCGGGTGAAGGGGAACTCGACGACGAGCGGGGCTTTGAGGAGTTCGGGCACGGGCTTCTCCTAGCGGTCCTGGGCTCAGGCTCAGGCGCGGCGGTAGACGGGGGGTCGTTTCTCGGCGAACGCCTTGGCGCCTTCCTTGGCGTCGTCGGTGGCGAAGACGGGCCAGCCGCGCTCCAGTTCGGACTTCAGGCCGTCGGCCTCGGTCAGGTCGGCGGTGTCGTACACCGACGCCTTGACCGCTTCGACGGCGAGCGGCCCGCAGGCGTTGATCCGTTCGGCGATCTCCAGGGCCTTGCCGAGCGCGGCGCCGTCGGGGACGACCTGGCCGATCAGGCCGATGGCCTGGGCCTCGGCCGCGGTGTACGGGCGGCCGGTGAGCAGCATCTCCAGGGCGTGGGTGCGGGGTATCTGGCGCTGGAGCCGTACCGTGGAGCCGCCGATCGGGAACAGGCCGCGCCTGACCTCGAAGAGACCGAATGCGGCGGACTCTCCCGCGACCCGGATGTCGGTGCCCTGGAGCATCTCGGTGCCGCCCGCGACGCAGTAGCCCTCGACCGCGGCGATCACCGGTTTGCGCGGGCGGTGGTGGCGCAGCATCGCCTTCCAGTGCAGGTCGGGGTCGGCCTTGAGGCGGTCCCGGTAGGCGTCGCCCGCCATGCCCTGGCCCGCGAGTGCCTTGAGGTCCATGCCCGCGCAGAAGTCGCCGCCCGCTCCGGTGAGCACGATCGAGCGGATCGCGTCGTCCTCGTCGGCCTCCAGCCAGCCGTCGTGGAGTCCTACCAGCAGCGGCAGCGAGAGCGCGTTCTTCGCCTCCGGTCTGTTCAGCGTGAGTACCAGTGTGGCGCCTTCGCGCCGCACGGTGAGGTGTTCCGTTCCGCCCATCGCCCGTCCTCCCGTCTCGCGACTAGAACAGGTTGCAGTAGGTGGGGGTCCAGTTCAATAGTTTTCTGACAGTCAGTCAGTTTTCTTCGCGGAGCCTCTTCCCAGTTGCTCCCGGCGGCGCTCTAATGACCGCCAGACACCCCCGAGCCAGCCCGCCGACGGCGTCAGGAGGAGCGGTGGAGTACAACCTTGCCGACCTGTTCGAGTCGGTCGTCGATGTGGTTCCCGACCGCGAGGCCCTGCTGTACGTCGACCATCCGGGCACCGGCGCGGAACGCCGTCTGACCTACGCGGAGCTGGACGCGGCGGCCAACCGGATCGCCCATCACCTGCTCGACAGCGGGATCGGGCCGGGCGAGCATCTGGGCCTGCACCTCTACAACGGCGTCGAGTACCTCCAGACCGTGCTGGCCTGCCTCAAGGCACGGGTCGTACCCGTGAACGTCAACTACCGCTATGTGGCGGATGAGTTGGTCTATCTCTACCGGGACGCGGATCTGGCGGCTCTCGTCTTCGACGCGGAGTTCACCGAGCGGGTCGCCGCCGCCCTGCCGCGGACGGAGAAGCTGCGGCATCTGATACGGGTCGGCGGGGCGCCCCCGGACGCGCCCGGACTCCCCGTGACGGCCTTCGCCGACGCCGAGGCGTCCGGGGCGCCGACGCGGGGATTCGGGCCGCGTTCCGCGGACGACCTGTTCATCATCTACACGGGCGGCACCACCGGCATGCCCAAGGGCGTGATGTGGCGTCAGGAGGACTTGTTCTTCGCGGGCCTGTTCGGCGGCGAACCGTCGGGAGAGCCGGTGAAGCGCCCCGAGGAACTCGCCGAGCGGGTCGCGGCGGGCGGCGCGGGGCTCACCTTCTTCCCCACTCCCCCGCTGATGCACGGCACGTCGACGCTGACCTCGTTCGTCGCCTTCAACTACGGCCAGCGGATCGTCATCCACCGCAAGTACGTGCCCGAGGAAGTACTCCGCACGATCGAGAAGGAGCGGGTCTCCAGCGTGTCGCTGGTGGGCGACGCGATGCTCAGACCGCTCGTCGACGCGCTGCGCGGCCCGCTCCAGGGCACCGATCTGTCCTCGCTGTTCAGCCTCTCCTCCTCCGGGGCGATCATGTCGGACACGGTGCGCGACCAGTTCCGCGAACTGGCGCCGCATGTGCTGCTGCTGAACAACTTCGGATCGTCGGAGTCGGGTTCCAACGGCCGGGCGACGGATGACTCGGGCCCGGAGCGGGGCTTCAGGCTGCTGGTCAACGACCGTACGCGGGTGGTGGACCCGGTGACCCACGAGCCCGTGCCGGTGGGCGAGCCGGGCCGTATCGCCCAGCGCGGACACGTGCCGCTCGGCTACTACAACGACCCGGTGAAGACCGCGGAGACCTTCTTCCAGCGGGACGGCGAGCGCTGGGTGCTGCTCGGCGACATGGCGACCGTCGACGACGAGGGCGTCGTGACCGTGCTCGGCCGCGGCTCACAGTGCATCAACACCGGTGGCGAGAAGGTCTATCCGGAGGAGGTAGAGCAGGCGCTCAAGTCCCACCCGGACGTCTATGACGCCCTGGTGGCGGGCGTCCCGGACACCACCTGGGGCCATCGCGTGGCGGCCGTGGTGCAGCTGCGCCCCGGCGCGGCCGCGCCCTCGCTCGACGCCGTCCAGCGGCACTGCCGTACCCGGCTCGCGGGCTACAAGGTCCCCCGCCAGCTGGTCCTCGCGGACAGCATCCAGCGCTCCCCCAGCGGCAAGGCCGACTACCGGTGGGCGCGCTCGGTGGCCGCGGAAGCGGCGGGCGGCGACTGAGGCGCCGGTGCGGCACGGCCGAGACGCGGCCCGACCGGGACATGGCCCGTGTGGCCCGGCGTGGCCTTGGCCGCCGGGCCCGTGGCGCGCCTAGGATCTCGGGGCGTGGCTGATATCGAGATCCCTGATGACCTGCTCCAGCTGGAACGCTCGGCCGAGCAGGAGCGTGCGAAGCTCGCGGGCCTCGCGGGTGCGGCGTACGAGGCGCAGCGCCGCCGGTGGCGTACGGCCGCCGACGCCTTCCGGGCCGCCGTGAGCGCGTACGCGGCGCGCGCGGACGTCGACCCGGACGAGCTGGAGCGGGCCGTGCAGCGCGCCGTGCGCCACACGTACGAGGACCCGGCGGACTAGGCGCACTAAGCGGACTAGGCCCACTGAAGCGTCAGGCGGGTGACGCCACCGCTTTCGCGCCCGCGCCTTGACGCCCGTGCCCGCGCCCTGGATTACTGAACCCCAGCACCTCGACCGAATGATCGGTCGAGGGTCGGCCGATCCGCACACGACCGGAACGGGGGCGTCCCTCCTGTGCATCCCATGAATCCCCCGCTGGACGCGGCGGAGCGGCTCGACCGGGACGAGCTGGCGACGCTGCAACTGGAGCGGCTGCGCGCCACCTTGCGGCACGCCTACGACAACGTGCCGTTCTACCGGGAGTCCTTCGACAAGGCGGGGCTGCGGCCCGACGACTGCCGGTCGCTCGCCGACCTGGCCCGTTTCCCGTTCACGACCAAGGCCGATCTGCGCGACACCTATCCGTTCGGCATGTTCGCCGTCGGCCGGGAGCGGGTGCGCCGCATCCACGCCTCAAGCGGCACCACCGGCCGCCCGACGGTGGTCGGCTACACCGAGCGCGACCTGGACATGTGGGCGGACGTGGTGGCCCGTTCGCTGCGCGCGGCGGGCGCGCGGCGCAGGGATCTGGTCCATGTGGCCTACGGGTACGGCCTGTTCACCGGCGGGCTCGGGGCGCACTACGGCGCGGAGCGGCTCGGCTGCACCGTCGTGCCCGCGTCCGGCGGCATGACGGAACGTCAGGTGCGGCTGATCCAGGACTTCCGGCCCGACGTCATCATGGTGACGCCCTCGTACATGCTCACCCTCCTCGACGAGTTCGAGCGCCAGGGCGTCGATCCGCGGTCGACGTCCCTGCGCGTCGGTGTGTTCGGCGCGGAGCCGTGGACCGAGGACATGCGCGGCGAGATCGAGGAGCGGTTCGCGATCGACGCGGTCGACATCTACGGGCTGTCGGAAGTGATCGGTCCGGGCGTGGCGCAGGAGTGTCTGGAGACGAAGGACGGGCTGCACATCTGGGAGGACCACTTTCTGCCGGAGGTCGTCGACCCGGTCACGGGTGAGGTGCTGCCGGACGGTGCGCGCGGTGAGCTGGTGTTCACCTCGCTCACCAAGGAGGCGATGCCCGTCGTGCGCTACCGGACCCGCGATCTGACGCGGCTGCTGCCGGGCACGGCCCGGATGTTCCGGCGGATGGAGAAGGTCACCGGGCGCTGCGACGACATGGTCATCCTGCGCGGGGTGAACCTCTTCCCCACTCAGATCGAGGAGATCGTGCTGCGCACGCCGGGGGTGGCGCCGCACTTCCAGCTGCGGCTGACCCGCGAGGGGCGGCTGGACGCGCTGACCGTACGGGCCGAGGCGCGAGCGGAGGCGACGGACACCGAGCGGGCCGTGGCGGGGGCGCGGATCGCGGCGGCCGTCAAGGACGGGATCGGGGTGTCGACCGGGGTCGAGATCGTCGACCCCGGAACACTGGAGCGGTCGGTCGGCAAGGTCCAGCGGATCGTGGACGACCGGGCCTAGGGGACGGCACGGTTAAGGGATCGCGGGGGCTGGGGGACGGCAGCGGCTAGGGGGTGTCCTGGCCGGATGCGGCGGGGGCGCGTGCGCCCGGCACGTCGGCGTCGGGCGCGGTCTGCCCGGCGGCCACGGTCTCGGCGAGCTGGCCGACCGTGGCGCGCAGTTCGGCCAGCTGATCCTGGAGGGCGCGGACGCGGACCCCGGTGTCGACGAGGATGGACTTGGCCATCCACTCCGCGTTGGCCTCCGTGCCCCAGGGGACCTCGATGAAGTGGTCCTTCTCCCACACGCGTTGGGCGATCTTCTCGATGTCCGCCTTGGACAGGGTCATGTCGTCGTCCTTCGGGGTCGGAGTCCAGTCGGCGCGGTGGCGCAGGCGTTCGGCGACCTTGGCGCGGAACGCGTCCATGTCGAAGCTGGGGTCGATCTTGCGGCGGGTGCCTTCCTTGTGGCCGATCACCGAATGCTGGTTCCAGCCGTGCGCGCGGCAGATCGCCGCCGCCCACCGGACGGCCTGGTCGTACTGGACGGCCGGATACGGGTCGCTGCCGTCGCCCAGGTTCTCGATCTCCAGGCCGTAGGTGCAGCGGTTGCCGTCGACCGGCTCCGCCGCGTCGGGGCGCGGGTGGTGGCTCGACTCGGCGACCATCGCGTCGTACGCGTTGCGGGCCATCGTCCCGTAGTGGTTGGCCCGGCCCGCGCTGGTCAGGGTCGCGGTGCCGTTCTTGGCCAGGTGGGTGTGGGCCAGCGGGCCCGGCAGGCCGCCGGTCCCCGACCAGATCACCTCCAGGCTGTTCCGCCCGGCGGTGTGATGGATGGCGACGCCGTTCACGCCGCCCCACGGGCCCTTGTGGTTGCGGTTGTGCGTACGCCAGCCGGAGCGTTCCACCGCGCGTACGCCCTCCGCTCTGAGTGCGGCGAGTAACGCGGCGGCGCTGAGTGGGTGGGCCATGGTCGTCCTCCAGCCATGGGGTCTGCTGGTGCGCCGCTTGGTGAATCCCTTGGCGCTTGGAGCTGTTGTACCCACATGGGCCCAGGTCAGACCGTCTCGCCCCGTGATCCACCGCAGGGGTGAGGTGCTCGCACGGCTCTGCGAAGAAGTGATCCTCTTCGGGCCGTTGGCGCTAGGTTGGTAGGCGCAGGCCTGAGCGACGTTTCCCAGGAGGTTCCCGTGTCCGACCGTGACCCCAGTAGCGAAGCCGCGTCGATATCCGCGCGGATCGACACCGGCAAGCCGCACTCCGCGCGCTTCTGGAACTACTTCGTGGGCGGCAAGGACCACTACGAAGTGGACCGCGAGACCGGGGACCACATCAAGCAGATCTTTCCGGGGCTGGTCGACGTGGCCCGTACCAGCCGTCAGTTCCTGGGGCGCGCGGTCGAGCACCTGGCCGGAGAGCGGGGCGTCCGGCAGTTCCTGGACATCGGCACCGGGCTGCCGACCGCCGACAACACCCACGAGGTGGCGCAGCGTGTCGCGCCGGACGCCCGGATCGTCTACGTCGACAACGACCCGCTGGTCCTCACCCATGCCCGCGCGCTGCTCACCAGCACGCCCGAGGGCGAGACGGCGTATCTGGACGCCGACCTGTACGACCCCCAGGCCATCCTGCGGGACGCCGGGGACACGCTGGACCTCTCGCGGCCGGTCGCGTTGATGATCCTGAACACCCTGGGCCACGTCGAGTCGTACGAGCGGGCCAAGGACCTGGTGACCCGGCTGATGGCCGGTCTGGCGCCCGGCAGCTATCTGGTGGTCAGCGACAGCACCGCCACCAGCGCGGGCATGATCGCCGCGTCGGAGGCGTACAACGCGAGCGGGGCGGTCCCGTACTACGTGCGCGATGTCGAGGAGATCGCCGGGTTGTTCGACGGGCTCGAACTGGTCGAGCCGGGGGTCGTCCCGGTCACCCAGTGGCGTCCGGCCGCCGACGGCCCGGCGGCTGTCGACGCGTACGGCGGTGTGGGCCGCAAGCCCTGACCCACCGGCCACGGCCACGGCCCCGCTCCCGTCACGCGCCGCGGGCTCCGCTGGGCTCCGCTGGGCGGCGGGCCGCCGCGTACATGATCGTGGCGGCCCGCTGGCTGGAACGGCCCGGCCGATAAAGTGCCGGTGACACCGCCGGGCCGGTCAGGGCGCGTTTCCCTGGCCGCACGGGCTCAGTGGCGCACTGCCGGAGACACGCTTACCGCGAGACAGGAGACCGTTGTGCCCGCTTCACGTATGAGCCGTACCCCCTTGCCGGGTATCGGTGTCCGCTACGACCTCACCACCCGTGAGCACCGGGCCATCTCGGTGATCGCGCACCGCGATGGCGGCCGCACCCTCAACGCCTACCGCGAGGACGACCCGGACGCCTGCTCGCTGTCGCTGCGCCTGACGGCCGGCGAGTCGGACGCGCTGATCGACGCGCTGATGCCCGCCCACCACAGCCCGAACCTGCTGCACACGACCGACCTGGGTCTCGTCGCCGAGCGCATAGAACTGTCCGCCACCTCGCACTGGAACGGACGCGTCCTGGGCGAGACCCGGATGCGGACCGAGACGGGCGTGTCCATCGTCGCCGTGCTGCGCCGCTCCGAGGCGATCCCGTCGCCGGGACCGGAGTTCCGGCTCGCGGGCGGTGACACCCTCATCGTGATCGGCACCCGAGAGGGCGTGGAGACGGCCGCGGACATTCTGGGACGGGAGTAAGCGTGCACTCAGCGGTGTTCCTCATCGAGTTCGGGGCGATAATCCTCGGTCTCGGACTGCTCGGCAGGATCGCCGGCCGGTTCCACTTCTCCCCCATCCCGCTGTATCTGCTGGCCGGGCTCGCCTTCGGCGAGGGCGGCCTGCTGCCGCTCGGCACCAGTGAGGAGTTCGTCGAGATCGGGGCCGAGATCGGCGTCGTTCTGCTGCTGCTGATGCTGGGCCTGGAGTACACCGCGACCGATCTGGTCACCAACCTCAAGACCCACTACCCCGCCGGGCTGGTCGACGCCGCCCTCAACGCCCTGCCGGGAGCCGCGATGGCGCTGCTGCTCGGCTGGGGTCCGGTGGCCGCCGTCGTGCTGGCCGGGGTCACCTGGATCTCGTCCTCCGGGGTGATCGCGAAGGTACTCGGAGACCTGGGGCGCGTCGGCAACCGCGAGACACCGGTGATCCTCAGCATCCTCGTCGTCGAGGACCTGGCCATGGCCGCCTATCTACCCGTGATCACCGCGCTGCTCGCCGGGGCCGGACTCGCGGCGGGCGGTGCCACGCTGGCCATCGCCCTGGGCGCGGCGGGTCTGGTGCTGTTCGTGGCGCTCCGCTACGGGCGGGTGATCTCCCGCTTCGTCTCCAGCGACGACCCGGAGAAGCTGCTCCTTGTGGTACTCGGGCTGACCCTGCTGGTCGCCGGGGTCGCGCAGCAGCTGCAGGTGTCCGCCGCGGTCGGCGCGTTCCTCGTCGGAATCGCCCTGTCCGGTGAAGTCGCGGAAGGTGCCCACACCCTGCTGAGCCCGTTGCGGGACCTGTTCGCCGCGGTGTTCTTCGTCTTCTTCGGTCTGCACACCAACCCGGCCAGCATCCCCCCGGTGCTGCTGCCCGCGCTCGCGCTGGCCGTCGTCACCGCCTGCACGAAGATCGCCACCGGTTACTGGGCGGCCCGGCGGTCCGGGATCTCGGTACGGGGCCGGTGGCGTGCCGGTGGTGCGCTGGTCGCCCGCGGCGAGTTCTCGATCGTCATCGCGGGGCTCGCGGTCAGCGCGGGCATCGAGCCGTCGCTGGGGCCGCTGGCGACCGCGTACGTGCTGATCATGGTGATCGCCGGTCCGCTCACCGCCCGCTACACCGAGCCGCTGGCCAGCGCGATCAGCCGACGGCGCGGGGCTCCGCCGGGTCCTGACCGGCACGCGTCACAGCCGGGCGACCCGACGGCCGCGGCGCGCTGAGCGGGCCGCCGCGCTCTCCCGCCTCCCCGGTACAGGCCCGGTCATCCGTTCGGCGGTGGTGAGGCGGTAGCGGTCGGTACCCCCTGTTAGACACGGAGACAGGGGGCGTATCCGACGAAAGAAGGCCCGCTCATGACCACCCTCTCCATCGAGTTCACTCAGGGCCTGAACGACGCCTGGTCGAAGATCGCTCAGTTCGTGCCCAAACTGGTCGGCTTCCTGATCATCCTGGCCGTCGGCTGGTTCGTGGCGAAGGTGATCGCCCGCGTGCTGGACAAGGTGCTGCGCAAGGTGGGATCGGAACGGCTGGCGGAGCGGGCCGGGACCGACCGCCTGCTGCGCGACTCCGCGTACGACCTGACCGGGATCATGGTCAAGATCGTGTATTACGCGCTGATGCTGATCACCCTGCAACTGGCGCTCGGGGTCTTCGGCGCCAACCCCGTCAGCACGATGATCAACGGCATCGTGGCCTGGCTGCCGCGGGCGGTCGTGGCCGTGGTCCTGATCGTCGTCGCGATGGCCATCGCGAACGCCGTGCGGTCCATCGTGGGCGGTGCGCTGTCCAGCGTCTCGTACGGCACCACGGTCGCCAGGATCGTGTGGGCCGTCATCGTCGCCCTCGGCGTCATCGCGGCGCTCGGCCAGGCCGGTATCGCCACGACGGTCACCCAGCCCGTCCTGTACGCCGCGCTGGCGACCGCGGCGGGCATCCTGATCGTCGGCGTGGGCGGCGGCATGATCATGCCGATGCGGCAGCGCTGGGAGCGCTGGATGGACACCGCGGAGCGCGAGACGGCCAAGGCCAAGGACAGCGCCTCCGCGTATCAGGCCGGACGCGATGACGCGCTGGCGAACCAGCCGGTCCAGGAGCGGGAGCGGGAGTCGGGTCCCGGCCAGCAGATGTGAGACCGGTCCGGACTCTGAGGTCGGTGCGGACCTGAGAACCGGCGCGGACCCTGAGAACCGGCGCGGACCCTAGACCGGTCGGACCCTAGACCGGTCGGACCGGACGTCAGTCCCGGACCTCCGGCAGGAGTCCGTGCCGGTGCACCAGCCAGCTGATGGCCGTCAGTCGGCACACCGCGTAGTCGTGTCCCACGGGTTCACGCCAGTCGATCTCGGTGAGCGCGTCCAGGAAGCCGAGCGCGTAGTCGGCCAGCAGCTCGGCGTCAGGGCTCCGCGGAGTGAGCTCCGGGCCACCGGCGTCCAGCCGGTCCCGGAGCTCTGCCACGTGCTGGTCGACCGCGGCGGTGAACGCGGGCTCGAACGCGAACTCGGCGAAGCGCGGCCGATAGGCGTCGCTGATCTCGGACAAGGGGGGCACCCTCTCACCGTAGAAGCCGTCTCCGCGCCGCGGTGACGGTCTGGCGATGAGTTCCGTCACAGGGCGCGCGGGCCGTGGAGCCGTACGGCGCGTCCTCGGCCGGACGCGACAGGGCGCACGCACGGGGTCTTGTGCGTGTTCGGCCGTCTCCTCATACTCACCGTGAGCACTGTCAGGGGCATGTCATCTGAGGGTGCTTCACCGGACCCCCACCCATCGGGTCCACACTCCCGAGGAGGAGATCAGTGAGGAACACTCGCAGCACCCTCCGCACCGGCGTCAGACGACGCGCCGGGCTGCTCACCGTCGCCGCGGGCCTGCTCGCGACCAGCGCGATCGCCCTGCCGAACGCGGGTGCGGCCACCCCCCAGACGTACAGCGCGACCCAGCTCGCCAAGGCCGACCGAGCGGTGCTCGGGGCCGACGTCGGCGGCACCGCCTGGTACACCGACCAGACGGCGGGTCAGGTCGTCGTGACGGCCGACAGCACGGTCTCCGCCAAGGACATCGCGAAGATCAAGAAGGCGGCGGGCGCCGAGGCCGGGGCACTGCGCATCAAGCGCACACCGGGCACGTTCACCCGGCTGCTCAGTCCGGGGGACGCCATCTACGGCGGCGGCTACCGCTGTTCGGCCGGGTTCAACGTGGTCAAGGGCGGCACGTACTACTTCCTCACGGCCGGTCACTGCGGCAAGGTCGTCAAGACCTGGTACACCGACGCCGCGCAGAGCACCCTGATCGGCCCGACGGTCGGCGCCAGCTTCCCGAACAACGACTACGCGCTGGTCCGCTACGACAACACCTCGCTCAGCCACCCCGGAGGCTTCACCGCCGCCGACGCCTACGTGGGCGAGCCGGTCAAGCGCACCGGCTCCACCACGGGCACCAAGAGCGGCACCGTCACCGCGCTCGACGTCACGGTCCACTACAGCGGCGGCGGCACGGTCCGCGGCATGATCGAAACCGATGTGTGCGCCGAGCCGGGCGACTCCGGCGGCCCCCTCTACGACGGCGACAAGGCACTCGGCCTCACCTCCGGCGGCAGCGGCGACTGCAAGACCGGCGGCACGACGTTCTACCAACCAGTGCCGGAGGCACTCGCCAAGTACAAGGTCAGCATCTACTGATCCGCGCCACGCGAAGGCGTCCGCCCGGCCAGCACCGCCGGGCGGACGGTCGTCGTAGCCGAGCTTGATCCGCGGCGGCACCTTGGCGGCGACCCGCACCTCGGGGGCGTCGCCGCCCAGTTCGCGCAGGGCCCGTCCCACGATCCGCTCGCTGTGTCCGCATCCGCGTGCGGTGTCGGAATTAGCCGATCAGGCCGCCAGACAGTCCGTCTGTCTGTCTCTCTGTCTGTCAGACCATCCGCTGGCGTCCCGCCCAGTACGGGTCGCGCAGCCGGCGCTTGTAGAGCTTGCCGTTCGGGTCGCGCGGCATCGTGTCGACGAAGTCGACGCTTTTCGGGCGCTTGTAGCCCGCGAGACGGCGTGCGCAGTGGGCCAGGATCCCGGCCGCGAGCGCGTCCGACGCCGGGTGGCCGGCGGCGGGTTCGACGACCGCCTTCACCTCCTCGCCCCAGTCGCTGTGCGGGATGCCGAAGACGGCGGCGTCGGCGACCGCGGGGTGGGCGAGGAGCGCCGATTCGATCTCGGCCGGATAGATGTTGACCCCGCCCGAGATGATCATGTCGATCTTGCGGTCGCGGAGGAAGAGATAGCCGTCTTCGTCGAGTATCCCGAGATCGCCCACGGTGAAGAAGTCGCCGATGCGGTTGCTCGCCGTCTTGGCCTGGTCCTTGTGGTAGCTGAAGCCGCCCGTCGTCATCCTCATGTAGACCGTGCCGAGTTGGCCGGGCGGCAGCCGGTTGCCGTCGTCGTCGAATACGGCGAGTTCGCTGATCGGCCAGGCCTTGCCGACGGTGCCGGGTTTCTTCAGCCAGTCGTCGGCGGTGGCGAAGGCGCCGCCGCCCTCGCTGGCCGCGTAGTACTCCTCGACACAGCCGCCCCACCAGTCGATCATCGCGCGCTTGACGTGGTCGGGGCAGGGGGCGGCGCCGTGGATGGCGTGCCGCATGGAGGACACGTCGTAGGCGGCGCGGACGGCGTCGGGCAGTGCGAGCAGGCGGTGGAACTGGGTGGGGACCATGTGCGTGTGGGTGCACCGGTGGGCGTCGATGAGGCGGAGCATCTCCAGGGGCGTCCACTTGTCCATCAGCACCAGCCGGTGGCCGATGTGCAGGGACGCGCCCGCGAACTGCAGTACCGCCGTGTGGTAGAGCGGCGAGCACACCAGGTGGACGTTGCCGTCGTACGGCCTGATGCCGAAGATGGCGAGGAAGCCGCCGAGATGCGCCTCCTCGGGGCGCTGGCCCGACAGGGGGCGGCGGATGCCGCGTGGGCGGCCCGTGGTGCCCGATGTGTAGTTCATGACCCAGCCGAGGGTCCGGTCGGACGGGGCCGAGTCCGGTTGTCCGTCGAGGAGTTCGGCGTACGGGCGGAAGCCGCCGAGGACGTCGGCCCCGTCGCCCCGGCCCACCTCTCCGGCCTGGCTCGCCTCGCCGACCGCGTACCGGTGACTCGGTGGCAGCTTCGCCTCGTCGGCGGCCTCGGTCGCCACGTCGGCGAAGCGCTCGTGCGCGATGAGCACCTTGGCGCCCGAGTCCGACACGATCCAGGCGATCTCCGGGCCGACCAGATGGTGGTTGACGGGGACGAGATAGAAGCCGACCTGGGCCGCGGCGAGATAGGCCGTGAAGAACTCGACGCCGTTGGGCAGCACGACCGCGAAGGCGTCGCCGCGCTCCAGGCCCGCGGCACGCAGCCCGTGCACCAGCCGGTTGGCGTCCGCGTGCAGCCTGCCCGCGGTCCACGGCTCGCCGTCGGGGGCGATCAGTATCGTGCGCTCCGGGTCCGCCGTGGCCTGCGCCCAGAAGCCGTTCGGCGCGGTGGATCCGGTCGGCGTCGGTGTCGGTGTCGGCATGGGCCCGCTCCTCAGGCTCGTCCGGCGATGCGGTTGACGCGGTCGATGGCGCGCTCGAAGCCGCGGGTCAGGTCGTCGAAGACCTGCCGTACGCTGCGCTCGGCGTTCATCCTGCCGACGATCTGGCCGACCGGTGTGCCGAGCAGCGGCTCGACCTCGTGCTTCTGGATGCGGGACACGGCCTCGGCGACCAACAGGCCCTGAAGCGGCATGGGCAGGGGGCCCGGGCCCTGGGGGTCGTCCCAGGCGTCGGTCCACTCGGTACGCAGCTGGCGTGCGGGTTTCCCGGTCAGGGCGCGGGAGCGGACGGTGTCGCCGGAGCCCGCCGCCAGGAGCTTCTCGGTCAGCTTGCGGGAGTGGAGTTCGGCCTCGGTCGTGGTCAGCCACAGCGAGCCGAGCCAGACGCCCTGCGCGCCGAGCGCGAGAGCGGCGGCTATCTGCTCGCCGCTGCCGATGCCGCCCGCGGCGAGCACCGGCAGCGGGGCGACCGCGTCGACGGCCTCCGGGGTGAGGACCATGGAGGCGATCTCGCCGGTGTGGCCGCCCGCCTCGTAGCCCTGGGCGACCACGATGTCGATGCCCGCGTCGGCGTGTTTGCGGGCGTGCCGCGCGCTTCCGGCCAGGGCGGCGACCAGGACGCCTCGCTCGTGGGCGCGTGCGATGACGTCGGCGGGCGGTGAGCCGAGCGCGTTGGCGAGCAGTTTGATCGGGTAGTCGAAGGCGACGTCGAGCTGGGTGCGGGCGACCTGTTCCATCCAGCCGGTGATGCGCCAGCCGGACGCCTCCCCGTCGGCGAGTTCGGGGACCCCGTGCTTGGCGAGGGTCTCCCGGACGAACTCACGGTGCGCGGCGGGGATCATCGCCTCCACGTCCGCCTCGGTCAGCACCCCGCCCCCTGGGGCTTCCGCCTTCTTGGCGGGCATCACGACGTCCAGGCCGTAGGGCTTGCCGTCCGTGTGGTCCTGCATCCAGTCCAGGTCGCGGGTGAGGTCGTCCGGCGCCGTGTAACGGACCGCGCCGAGCACGCCGAAACCACCGGCGCGGGTGATGGCGGCGGCCACGGCGGGGAACGGGGTGAAGCCGAAGACTGCGTGCTCGACTCCCAGTTGCTTGCTCAGCTCCGTCTGCATGAGCGCAGGATGCCGCAGCGGCCGCGCCGAGGGAAGAGACTTTCTGATGGACTGTCAGATCAGTTGCCCGTTCTGGCCGTTCTGGCCGTCCTGGAGGCTCTGACTGTTGCTGTCGGATTCCAGGATCGCCATCGCCGCGTTGTGTCCGGGGACACCGCTCACGCCACCGCCGCGTACCGCGCCCGCGCCGCACAGCAGGACGTTCGGGTGCGCGGTCTCCACGCCCCACCGGCCGCTGTCCTCGGTGGCGTAGGGGAAGGCCAGGTCGCGGTGGAAGATATGGCCGCCGGGCAGGCCCAGCTCGCGCTCCAGGTCGAGGGGGGTTTTGGCTTCGACGCACGGCCTGCCGTCCGCGTCGGCGGCCAGGCAGTCGGCGAGCGGCTCGGCCAGGTGGGCGTCCAGCTGCGCCAGCGTCGACGTGAGCAGTTCCTCGCGTACGGCGTCGTGGTCACGGGTGAAGAGTCGGGCCGGGGTGTGCAGGCCGAAGAGGGTGAGCGTCTGGTAGCCGCGCGCCACGAGGTCGGGGCCGAGGATGGAGGGGTCGGTGAGCGAGTGGCAGTAGAGCTCCGACGGCGGGGCGGCGGGCGGTTCTCCGGCCGCGGCCTGGGCGTGGGCGGTCGCCAACTGCTGGTAGCCCTCGGCGACATGGAAGGTTCCGGCAAAGGCCTCGTACGGGTCGACTGCCGTGTCGCGCAGCCTCGGCAGCCGCTTGAGCAGCATGTTGACCTTGAGCTGGGCGCCCTCTGCGGGTGGTGGGGACGCCTCGCCGAGCAGGGCCGCGAGTGCCTCGGGCGAGGCGTTGACCAGGACGTGCCGGGCCGTCGCGGTGGCCTCCCCGTCGTCGGTCAGGTAGGTGACGTCGGCGTGGGCGCCGTCGGTCTCGATCCGGGTCGCCTCGCGGCCGGTGACGATCTCGGCACCGGCCTCGCGGGCCGCGCGGGCCAGGGCGTCGGTGAGCGCGCCCATGCCGCCGACCGGTACGTCCCAGTCCCCCGTTCCGCCGCCGATCACGTGGTACAGGAAGCAGCGGTTCTGCTTGAGCGAGGGGTCGTGCGCGTCGGCGAAGGTGCCGATCAGGGCGTCAGTGAGGACGACGCCGCGCACCAGGTCGTCGGCGAAGTGCCGCTCGACGGCGGCGCCGATCGGCTCCTCGAAGAACATCCGCCAGGCGTCCTCGTCGTCGACGCGGCGGCACAGCTCCGCGCGGGTCGGGAGCGGCTCGGTGAGCGTCGGGAAGACGCGCCGCGCGAGGCGCGCGGTACGGGCGTAGAAGGCCTTCCAGGACTGGAACTCACGGTCCGAGCCGGTGAGCTGCCCGAAGGCCTCGCGGTTGCGGGCCGCGCTGCCGGTGACCAGCAGTCCGGTGGCCCGGCCCGCGCGCTCGGTCGGCGTGTACGAGGACACGTCCCGCTTACGGACCGCGAAGTTCAGCCCGAGATCCCGGACGATCTTCCGCGGCAGCAGGCTGACCAGGTACGAGTAGCGCGAGAGGCGGGCGTCGACCCCGGCGAAGGTCCGGGCCGACACGGCCGCGCCGCCGATGTGGTCCAAGCCCTCCAGGACCAGGACGCGGCGTCCGGCGCGGGCGAGGTAGGCGGCGGCGGTGAGTCCGTTGTGTCCGGCGCCGACGACCACGGCGTCGTAAGGGCGTGCGACAGGCATGCCTCTTGGTAGCACGCGGGGCCCTGACGGCGACACCGGAACACTCCGGCCCGCCGGACGCGGGGGGCGCGTTACCCGGCGGGCGCGCCCGTGGGGTGACGGGCCTCGTACGCGCGGTGTCAGTGGCCGCGGGCGATCCACTCCGCCAGGTGGGGCGCCTCCGCTCCGATCGTCGTCGAGTCGCCGTGGCCGGTGCGGACCACCGTCTCGGGCGGCAGGCTCAGCAGCCGGTCCCTGATCGAGTCGACGATCGTCGGGAAGTGCGAGAACGAGCGGCCGGTCGCGCCGGGGCCGCCCTGGAACAGCGTGTCACCGCTGAAGACCGTGGACAGCTCCGGGGCGTACAGGCAGACCGCTCCGGGCGCGTGGCCCGGCGTATGCAGCACGGT
Source organism: Streptomyces sp. O3 (assembly GCF_054788135.1). Lineage (NCBI taxonomy): Bacteria > Bacillati > Actinomycetota > Actinomycetes > Kitasatosporales > Streptomycetaceae > Streptomyces > Streptomyces sp. O3. The sequence goes on along the minus strand of NZ_JBTVYK010000029.1, from coordinate 21,880 downwards.
CAGGGACGTACCGGCGACCGGGATCCGCTGCCCGTCGGACAGGGCGTCGTCCGGGAGGCGTTCCGGGTGGGTCCGCTTCCACAGCGGGAGGTCGTCCGGGTGCAGCAGGATCGGGGCGCCCGTGCGGGCGGCCAGGTCGGGGGCGGCGTCGATGTGGTCGTTGTGGGCGTGCGTGCACACGACGGCGCGCAGGGCGCGGTCGCCGAGCGCGGCGACGATCGCGTCGGCGTCGTGGGCGGCGTCGACGACGACCGCCTCGTGGTCGTCGCCGACGATCCAGACGTTGTTGTCCACCTCCCAGGAGCCGCCGTCCAGGCGGAAGACGCCGGAGGTGACGACCTGCTCGACACGGGCCGCGGCGGTCATCACAGCATCACCACCGAACGCAGCACATCGCCCTGGTGCATCCGCTCGAAGGCCTTCTCGACCTCGTCGAGCGCGATGGTCTCGGTGACGAAGGCCTCCAGGTCGATACGGCCCTGCTGGTGCAGGTCGATGAGCATCGGGAAGTCGCGTGACGGTAGACAGTCGCCGTACCAGGAGGACTTCAGCGCGCCGCCGCGGCCGAACACGTCGAGCAGCGGCAGATCGAGCCGCATATCCGGCGTCGGGACACCGACGAGGACGACCGTGCCCGCCAGATCCCGCGCGTAGAAGGCCTGTTCGTATGTCTCGGGGCGACCCACCGCCTCGATGACGACGTCCGCGCCGAAGCCGTCGGTGAGCGCGCGGATCGCCTCCACCGGGTCCGTGTCACGGGAGTTGACGGTGTGGGTCGCGCCCAGCGAGCGGGCGGTGGTGAGCTTGCGGTCGTCGATGTCGACCGCGATGATCCGCGCCGCCCCGGCGAGCCTGGCCCCCACGACGGCGGCCGCGCCGACGCCGCCGCAGCCGATGACGGCGACCGAGTCGCCGCGTCCGACGTCGCCGGTGTTCATCGCGGCGCCGATCCCGGCCATCACACCGCAGCCGAGCAGCCCCGCGACCGCGGGCGACGCGGTGGGGTCCACCTTGGTGCACTGCCCGGCGGCGACCAGGGTCTTCTCCGCGAAGGCCCCGATGCCCAGGGCCGGGGAGAGCGGCGTGCCGTCGGCGAGGGTCATCCGCTGCTCGGCGTTGTGGGTGTCGAAGCAGTACCAGGGGCGGCCGCGGCGGCAGGCCCGGCACTGGCCGCACACGGCACGCCAGTTGAGGATGACGAAGTCGCCGGGCGCGACGTCGCGTACGCCTGCGCCGACCGACTCCACGACGCCCGCGGCCTCATGACCGAGCAGGAAGGGGTAGTCGTCGCTGATGCCGCCCTGCTTGTAGTGCAGATCCGTGTGGCAGACGCCGCAGGCTCGCACCTGGACGACGGCCTCGCCGGGGCCGGGGTCCGGGACCAGGATCGTCTGGACCCGCACGGGTTCGTTCTTGCCGGGTGCGATGACACCGCGTACCTGCTGGGCGGCCATGTCGCGCTCCTTTCGCCTGGCGGGCGCTGCTCCGTTCGGACAAGGATCAGGGTGTCACGCCTGGCCGCCCGGCGGGCAGCGGGCAGCGGGTGGCGGGGGGCGGGGCCGTCTGGTCGGAGCCGCCCGTCCACGCCGCCTGATCCGCGCCGTCGGACGGGTGCCGCGCGCCGTCTACGGGGTGCCGCGCCGCTGGCGCAGGGCCGCGACGCGGCGGTACAGCGCGACGGCCTCGGCGCCGCGGCCGAGTTGTTCCAGGCAGTGGGCCTCGTCGTTGCGGCTGTCCAGGGCGTCGGGGTGATCGACGCCGAGCACCCGCTCGCGGGCGGCGGCGACCCGCCGGTACTCGGTACGGGCGTCCGCCCAGCGGCCGAGCCAGCCCAGGCACACGGCCACCTCGCGTCGGCTGACGAGGGTGTCCGGGTGGTCGGGGCCCAGCACCTGAGCGCGCAGCGTGCTGACGTCACGCGCCTCGTCCAGGGCCTGCGCCCAGCGGCCGACGCGGCCGAGGTTGACGCCGAGGCCGTGCCGGGCGCGGAGCGTCTCGGGGTGGCGGGGGCCCTGTATCCGGGTACGGTCGTCGACGAGTTCGCGGTAGAGGGCGAGTGCCTCGGCGGCGCGGCCGAGACGGCCCAGGCTGATGCCGACCTCGTAGCGGGCGGCGAGGGTGTCCGGGTGGTCCGGGCCCAAGGCCCGGCGGCGGGCGTCGGCGACCTCGCGGTAGGCCCACAGGGCCTCGCCCCAGCGCCCTAACTGTCCCAGCGCATAGGCGACTTCGTACCGGGTGACCAGGGTGTCGGGGTGGTCGGGGCCGAGTATCCGGGCGCGGGCCGCGGCCACCTCGCGGGCCATGCGGTACGAGTCCTCCAGGCGGCCGAGCCTGCTGAGGTTGAAGGCCAGGTTGTGGCGGCAGCGCAGGGTGTCGGGGTGGTCGGGGCCCGCCGTGCGCTCGCGGGCGGCGAGCACCGCCGCGTACACCTGGTGCGCCTCGAAGTGCCGGGCGAGCTGGCCCAGTACGTAGGCCGTCTCCTGCCGGGCGGCCAGTGTGTCGGGGTGGTCGGGGCCCAGGGCGCGCTCGCGGCCGTCGGCGACGCGGGTGTACTCGCGCAGCGCGTCGGCGGGGCGGCCGGTGCGGCTGAGGGCGAAGGCGGCCTCGTAGCGGCTGGCGAGGGTGTCGGGGTGGTCGGGGCCGAGCGCGTGCTCCCGTTCGGCGGCGACCGCGCGGTGCACCTGCCCGGCCTCTTCCCAACGGTCCAGGCGGCCCAGGCTCAGGCCCGCGTTGTGCCGGCCGGCCAGTGCGGCCAGGAGTTCGGGGGACGGGGTGGGGCGCGGCTGTGGCGGGGGCGCGGTCGGGGCGCGCCGGTCGGGGCGCGGGGTCCACTCGCCGGTGAGTCCGGCCGCGTCCAGGGGTGTGCCGTGGGGGGTCGCGGCGCCGCTGGCCTTGTGGCCGCTGGTCATTCCGCGGGTCCAGGACGGCAGCCGGGGCTCGCGCGCGGCGGGGCGCGGGTCCGCGGGACGGAGGTCCACAGGGCGGAGGTCCGCGCCGGGACGTACGTCTGCGGCGCGTCGTACGTCCGTGGCGGGGTGTGCGTCCGCGGCGGAGCGCGCGTCCGTGGCGGGGCGTGTCGCCACGGTGGGCGTCCACACGGCCGCGGGCGGCTGGCCCGCGCGGCCTTCGGCGAGCTGGCGGGCCAGTTGCCGCGCGTCGGGCGGGCGGGCGTCCGGCTCCTTGGCGAGCAGGCTGAGGACGATCCGCTCGAAATAGCCGGGCAGTTCCGGGCGGTGGTCGCGTAGCGGCGTGGGCAGGGTGTCGCGGTGCCCGACGAGCACCGCCCAGGCGTCGCCGAGGTCGAACGGCGGTGCCCCGGTGGCGATTTCGTACAGCACACAGCCCAGCGAGTACAGGTCGCTGCGGTGGTCGACCGGCGCACCGCCGATCTGCTCGGGCGACATGTAGTGCGGGGTGCCCATGGCGATGCCGGTGCCGGTGAGCCGGGCGGTGAAGCCGATGTCGCGGCCGATGCGGGCGATGCCGAAGTCGCAGATCTTCACCGTGCCGTCGGCGAGCCGCATGATGTTGGCGGGCTTCAGATCCCGGTGCACGATGCCCTGTTCGTGGGTGTAGGCCAGGGCGTGCGACACCTGCTCGGTGATCTCCACGAGGTCCGGTACGGCCAGCGGACGCGCCTTGTTGTCGTCCAGGAGCTGGCTGAGGTTGCGGCCCTCGAGGAGCTCCATCACCAGGTACGGCACACCGTCGTACTCGCCGAAGTCGTGGACCACGGTGACCCCGCGGTGCTGGAGCGCCGCCGCGACCCGTGCCTCACGTCTGAACCGCTCGCGCACCACCTGTGTGGCCGACGGGTCGCGCAACGGCCCCAGTGGTTTCAGGCACTTGACGGCGACCCCACGGCCCAGCGACTCGTCGCGGGCGCGCCACACCTCCCCCATGCCGCCGCGCCCGATCAGTTCAAGCAGCCGGTAACGGCCGTGGATCAGCCTGGTGTCCGCCATCGCGTGCCGTCGCCCCCGTCGCCTCGCCGCCCTCCCCGGCTGAGTCCTGCCCAGGGCGGGCCCGCTCGGCAGGACTCAGTCCAGTATGGCCGTCCGGCCGGGCGGTGGGTACGGTGCCGGGCGGCTCGCCGGGCCGAGGCGGTCCATGGCGCGCAGGATGTGCCGGGGCGGCAGCCGCCACCGGACCCTGTCGGGTATGCAGCGCAGCAGGTTGCCGGTCGCCCGCAGCCGCAGGTCCACGGTCTCGGGCGGCGGGGTGGGCCTGCCGTACAGCGTGTGCGCCCAGGGCGGCAGCGCGTTGTAGGCGAGGTTCGCCACCCGCCGCCACAGGAGTTCCCGCGCGGGGGTGAGCAGCGGGTGGCTCGGCGGGCGGCGCAGGAAGGCGTCGACGTCGCGGGCCTCGGGTCCGGCGGCGAGCTCGGGGCGTACCGTCGCGAAGTACGCGGCCAGCTCCGCCCGGTCGGCGGGTACGCCGTGTGGGTCGAGGCCGACGAGGCGGGCGCTGACCCGCTGCTCGTCGATGTACCGGTCGGCGTGCGCGTCGTCGATCGGCAGGCCCGAGCGGCGGGCGACGTCCAGGTACGAGTCGATCTCGGCGCAGTGCACCCAGAGCAGCAGCGCGGGTTCGTCTACGCCGTACCGCTCGCCGGTGTCCGGGTCGGTGGCCTTGAGGCGGCGGTGGATCCCGCGTATCCGGGCTCCGGCCCGCTCGGCCGCGTCGGTGGTGCCGTAGCTGAGCGTGCCGACGAAGTCGGCGGTGCGCAGCAGACGGCCCCAGGCGTCCCGGCGGAAGTCGGAATTCTGGACCACTCCGCGCACGGCGCGCGGATGCAGCGCCTGGAGGTAGAGCGCCCGCACTCCGGCGATCCACATGACGGGGTCGCTGTGCATCCGCCAGGTGACGGACGAGGGCCCGAAGAGCCCCGGATCCGCCGCACTCACGGGATCCGTCGCACTCACGCGCGCGCCTCCTCCCCCGCCTGCCTCCCGGACGTCCGGTCGCCCGGCGTCTCGGTCGCCCGGCGTGTCGATGGCCGGGCTTCTGCCTCCAGGTTAGGGCCTGCCGAGTCGCGAGCGCCGGTGAGTACGCGCATGATCGGTTCGATCGGCTGATCGGTGCCGGTGGCAGGAGCGCCAGCGACGCCGCCGGACGCGGGAGGCGCCGTATGAACGCCGTGGTCACGGACGCCGAGACGGCCCAGCGCTTCGAGGCGCGGGTCGACGGGGTACTCGCCGGGTTCGCCGAGTACCTCCGTACGGACGCGCTCGTCGTCTACCCGCACACCGAGGTCGACCCCGCCTACGAGGGCCAGGGCGTCGGCGGTGCGCTGGCCCGTGCCGCCCTGGACGACGCGCGCGAGCGCGGCCTGCGGGTCCTGGCCACCTGCCCGTTCGTCTCGGGCTGGCTGGCCCGGCACCCCGAGTACCAGGACCTCGCCTACCAGAGCCGCAGCCGGGCGACGGACTAAGGCCTGTCCGGCGGATCAGGCCCCGGGCGAGGCGGGCCCGCGGCGGTCGCCGGGGGCGTCAGGGCGTGCGGAACCCGCGGAACGTCACGTGTTTGCGGGTCTCGAAGCCGAGGCGTTCATAGAGCGCGATCGCGCCGGTGTTCTTCTCGGCCACATGCAGAAACGGGCGTTCGCCGCGCGCCACGACGCGCTCGACGAGCGCACCCACCAGGCGGGCGGCGTAGCCGCGTCCGCGGGCCTCGGGCGCGGTGCAGACGGCGCTGATCTCGGTCCACCCCGGAGGCCGGAGCCGCTCGCCCACCATGGCCGTCAAGACGCCGCTGTCGCGGATGCCGAGGTAGGTGCCGAGTTCGTGGGTGCGCGGCCAGAACGGCCCCGGCTGGGTCCGGGCGACGAGGTCGAGCATCTCGGGCACGCTGTCCGCGCCCAGTTCGACCACGTCCGGAGCGGCGCCGTCCGGAACGACCCTGTCCGGGGCGACCCCGTCGCCGGAGCGGTCGGGGCGGTACCGGTCCGGCCAGATCATCTGACGTCCTTCGAGGACGAAGACCGGCTCCCAGTCCGGCGGTGGGACGGCGGGACAGCTGAACATGTCGGCGAACGCGTCCCGGCCGAGCAGCCGGGCCAGGTCGGCCCACTCAGCCGGGTCCGCGTCGGCGGACACCGAGGAGAAGGTCGCGACGTCCGGCAGGTACGTGACGGCCCGGCCGACCTCGCGGGCGAGACGCGCGTGAGGCCCGCGCAGTGACTCACCCACGGGGTCGTCGAGCGCGACGACGTCGCGGTTCACCAGGACGTCGCGGTTCGTCATCGAGCTGCACCTCTTGTGTCGTGTACGGGCGCCAGCCGCCCAGGAGAGCAGCCCGATCATGCCAAACCCGCGTGCCCCGGATAACGCCGGGGCACGACAAGGCGCGGGGGAACCGGGTGTGGGCGCGCGTTTCCGGGGATGGAGCGCGGCAGCGGGGCCCAGGAGTTCACGCCTGGGCCTGGACGACAGGGCCTAGCGAGCGGAGCAGTCACCGCCCTCGATGTGGACAGCGGCGGCATGGTGGGGGCGCGGCGTCTGCCGTGCGACGGCGAGACGTCGGTCGCCGTCAGCGACGAAGGCGCCGGGACCAGCGAGGCGTGCCGTGGTCGGCGTCGAGGACGGTGAGAGTGACGGCGGCGATCTTCCGGTGGCCGGTCGTGACGAGGGTGAGGTAGTCCTCGTCGAGGCTGGGCGGTGTGCGCACCGGTGTGTCGGTACGCCATCTCCGCCGGTCTCGCCTACTGCGTCAACGGGTGCGGCGGGCGAGCGCGGCGTTGGCCTTCATCAAGGCGGGGATGAGGCTGTAGGCAGCGACGGGGACGACGATCACGGTCAGGATCAGCGTCCTCAGCGGCAACGGCAGGTGTTCGGTGGCCGGGCCGAGCAGCCCCAGGGCAACGGTGATCGTGGGATAGACGGCCAGCCAGGTGATCAGCGCCCGGCGGTGAACGGACGGGGCGGCGGGGGCAGCGGGCGTGTGTGCGGACATGCGTATCTCCTGGTCAGACGGGCTGAACTCGAAATCTCCAACCGATTGGTTGGAGTCTTGCACAGGCTCCGGCCGAAATCCAACCGTGAGGTTGGGGATGGGTTAGAGTCAGGGCATGGCCTGGGACACCGCACGCACGAAACAGCTGCTGCTCGACGCCGCGGTCGAGGAGTTCGCCGACCATGGCCCCGAGGGCGCCCGCGTCGCGCGGGTCGCCACCCGTGCGGGCGTCAACAAGGAGCGGATCTACCAGTACTTCGGCAGCAAGGAAAAGCTGTTCGTGGCAGTGCTGGAAGCCGAGTTGCAGAAGCTCGCCGCGGCGGTGCCGCTGACCGGCGAGCAGGCCGCCGACCTGGGCGACTACGCGGGCCGGGTGTTCGACTACCACCGCGCTCACCCGCATTTCGTGCGGCTGCTGGCCTGGGAAGGTCTGCAGTGCCAGGACCGGGTGGCGGCCGAGTGCGAACGCACCGACCACTACGCCGAGAAGATCGCCGCCGTCGCCGCCGCTCAGAAGGCGGGCGTGCTCACCGACACGGTGGAGGCGGGCCAGCTGCTGCACGCGGTGATCGCACTGACCGTGTCCTGGTTCACGCTGCCCCAGCTGGCCCGGATGCTGGCGCCCGCAGCCGTGGCCGCGGGCCCCGCCGCCCAGCGCGAAGCCCTGGTCACCCACGCGCGCCGCCTGACCGCGTGACCGTCTGACCGCCCGCCCCCGCTCCGCCCGCGCCCGGCGATCGCGACCCCAGGTGTGGACCCGAGCGCGACCAGCCCGTTTACGTACTGACTAAAACCTCGTCGCAACCGCCTCACCTGCGCACCCTGGGCATCCCCAGGCCGATCCAGGAGATGATCTCGCGCTGGATCTCGTTGTTGCCGCCGCCGAAGGTGAAGATGACCGCGGAGCGGTAGCCGCGTTCCAGTTCGCCGTGCAGGACCGCGCCAGCCGACGCCTCCTTCAGCGGGCCCGCGGCGGCTACGACCTCCATCAGCCAGGCGTAGGCGTCGCGACGGGCCTCGGAGCCGTACACCTTGACGGCGGAGGCGTCCTGCGGGGTGAGGGTGCCCTCCTGGACGGCGTTCACCATCTGCCAGTTGAGGAGTTTCATCGCGTCCAGTGCGGTGTGAGTCCTGGCCAGGCGCTGGCGCACCCAGCCGAGGTCGATGACGCGGCGGCCGTCGGTGAGTTTGGTGTCGGCGGCCCAGCGCTGGACGTCGTGCAGGGCGCGGATGGCCATGGTGCCGTGCGCGGCGAGGGTGACGCGCTCGTGGTTGAGCTGGTTGGTGATCAGTCGCCAGCCCTGGTTCTCCTCGCCCACGCGGTGTGCGAGCGGGACCCGGATGTTCTCGTAGTAGCTGGCCGTGGTGTCGTGCGAGGCGAGCGTGTTGATGAGGGTGCAGGAGTAGCCGGGGTCGCTGGTCGGGACCAGGAGCATGGTGATGCCCTTGTGCGGCGGGGCGTCGGGGTCGGTGCGGACGGCGAGCCAGACCCAGTCGGCGGTGTCGCCGTTGGTGGTCCAGATCTTCTGTCCGTTGACGACGTACGCGTCACCGTCGTCACCGCTGTCGCGTACCGCGCGGGTCTTCAGTCCGGCGAGGTCGGTGCCCGCGTCCGGCTCGCTGTAGCCGATCGCGAAGTCGATCTCGCCGGAGAGGATCTTCGGCAGGAAGTACCGCTTCTGCTCGTCGGTTCCGAACCGCATCAGGGTCGGGCCGACGGTGTTCAGCGCCATCAGCGGGAGCGGCACCCCGGCCTGGGCGGCCTCGTCGAAGAAGATGAACTGCTCCATCGGGGTCAGGCCCCGCCCCCCGTACTCCTTGGGCCAGCCGACGCCGAGCCAGCCGTCGGCACCCAGACGGCGGACCGTCTCGCGGTAGAAGCGCTTGTGCGCCGCGGGCTCGGTGCGCCGGGGGTGAGAGCCGTCCGGCACCAGCTCGGCGAAGTACGTACGCAACTCGGCGCGCAGCCGCTGCTGCTCAGGCGTGTATGCGAGGTGCACGGCCCCTCCTGGCTCTCGCTGACCGTCAGGCGACGGCGCACACGGTAGAACCTGTTTCAGTAATGTGGAAGGGCGGTGAACGGCCGGAATGCCCCGGCCGTGCCGCGCGGCGACGATGGTGGGGTGATCGACACCGCCCAGCTGCTCGCCGCCTTCGGGACGCTCGGGGTGTTCGTCGTGCTGTTCCTGGAAGCGGGCGTGCTGGTCGGCGTGGTCCTGCCGGGCGGGACCACGCTGTTCACGGCCGGGATGCTGGCCGCCGCGGGAGAGAGCGGGTTCTCGCTGCCCTGGGTGCTGCTGGCCGGGTCGGCGGGCACGGTGCTGGGCGTGCAGGTCGGGTACTGGACCGGGCGGCGGGCCGGGCCCCCGCTGCTGGCCCGGCTGCGCGGGGAGCGGCTGCGCGCCGGGGTCGCCCGCGTCGAGGAGCTGCTCGCGGTGCACGGCCCGGTCGCCGCGGTGCTGGTGGCCCGGTGCGTCCCGGTGGCGCGGACGCTGTCAGGTCCGGTCGCGGGGGCACTGGGCGTGCCCGTGCGCGCGTTCACGTTCTGGCAGTCGGTGGCCGGGGTGGTGTGGGCGTCGGCCACGACGGCGTGCGGGTACTTCCTGGCGTCGGTACTGCCCAGCCTGGGGGCTTACCTGCTGGTGTTCGGGGTGATGCTGCTGATCGCGCTGGTGATCTCCGGGGTGCGGCGGCACCGGCGCGTCAGGCGCCGCTGAGGCTCGCGCCAGAACGACCTCCCTTCAATGCCGGTGGCACATCCTGCCACCGGCATTTTTCGGCACATCGAAGCGATGCTTTCCGGTCGATGCCAGCCGTCCCGAACGAGAACGCGCCAGGCGTTTCACGAGGTCAGGCGGTCGTTTCTGATTTTACTATCGCATCGCTTGCGCACTTTGGGCCGTCCGTGAACACCCGCATCACCCGCTCTGAGCTGCCCGAACGTCTCTTCGCCTGCCGCTGAGCGGACGACCGCGTCCGATAACCGACCATCGATGTGGCACTCACTCTCCGCACCCGCAAGACTCCCGTCCGCGAAGAGCAGCCCGCACTGCCATCCGCATCTGCACCCGCACACGCACCCGCATGTGCACCGTGCATTCGCGTCAAAGGAGAGTTCCACGTGCGTTACGTACTGAAGACCATCGGCGTGGCCGCCGCCGCGGCCGCCTGCGCCCTGACCGCGGCGACCGGCACCGCGCAGGCGGACGCGGCCAGCCTCTACCCGCCGTCGGATCTGGTACTCGCCGTCGGACAGGGCGAGGAGGCCGCCACCATGACGGCCGAGCGCGCCGTGACCCTGACCTGCGCGCCCCGGCCCGGCGGCAGCCACCCGGACGCCAAGGCCGCCTGTGCCGAACTGAGGGCCGTCGACGGCGCGTTCGCCCAGCTCGTCACCGCCCAGCCGCACATCGCGTGCACCATGGAGTGGCGGCCGGTCGTGATCACCGCGGACGGCTACTGGGAAGGCCGACGCGTCGCGTGGTCCGCCACCTTCGCCAACGCGTGCCAGATGAAGGCGCATCTGTCCGGCAGCTCTGCGCTGAACATCTGACGCACCGCACCCGCTCCGGGCGCGTCGCGCCCGGCGAGACCCTCGGCAGCCTTTCGTGGGGGAAGGCAGTCGAGCACGGAGCCCTCGTTGTCCCGTGGTCCCGGACAACGAGGGCTCCCTCATGTTTCCTGATGCTTCCGGCGTTCAGCGGACGGCGGCGCGCAGCGTCCGGACGATGGCGCCGTAGCCCGCGCGCTCGGCGTGCTGGAGCGGGGTCACCCCGTCCTTGTCGGCCAGTTCCGGGTCGGCGCCCGCGTCCAGGAGGAGGGAGACGATCCGCTGATGGTCCGTGCCTCCGTCACCGAGGATGACCGCCTCCAGCAGCGCGGTCCAGCCCAGGTTGTTGACGTGGTCGATGTCGACGGCGATGGCGTCGTTGGCGGTGACCTCACGGACGTAGGCGACGTGGCCGCGTTCGGCGGCGGGGATGAGGGAGGTGCCGCCGTAGCGGTTGAGGATGGTGTAGTCGGGCTCGGCCTCGGCCAGCACCCGAGCCATCCTGGCGCTGCCGGTGACCCCGGTGACCAGCCACGGGGTGTCGTGCTGGTGGTCCAGGGCGTCGGGGTCGGCTCCGGCCTTCACCAGGGCCTCGGCCGCGTCGACATGGTCGCCGGTCACGGCCAGCAGCAGCGGTGTCTGGCGACGGCCGTTACGGGTCCCCAGGTCCGCGCCGCGCGCGATGGCCTCGCGTACGGCGGCGGCGTCACCCGCGGCGGCGGCCTTGAGCAGCGCCCGGTCGGCCTCCGGATCGGCCGACGGGCGGGCGGGCGGCGGCGAGGAAGACGGAGCGGGAGACCGGGGCGGAGCGGCGCCGCCGGAACCGGAGCCCGCCGGGGACCCGGACGCGGCGGGCTCCTCGCCGCCCGCGCCGGACGTCGTCGAGCCGCAGCCGACCGCCAGCACGGCGACGGCCAGTGCCGCGCTCAGCGCAGCCGTCTGCCGGAACCCTCCCGGACGGGGACACTTCATGACGCGGGACCTCCTCGCGCGCTCAACGATGACCGACGAGCGCGGCGGGGCGCGCTCCCCTCCATCATCGAGGCGCCGCCAGCCCCTGGATGTCCCCCGGGCGGGCCCCAGTCGCCGCGAGACGGCTGATGCGCGCATCAACCGATCGGTCGATGCGCGGGCGGGCGGCAGACAGCCCTCCCAGGCTGCCGCGGCACCCCGCCCGTGGTTAACCTGAGGCATGACCAGACCCGCGCGGTCCGCCGGGGACCGGGACCAGGACCGGATCCGGGTGCGCCGCGTCTACGACCCGCCTCGCCCGGACGACGGGGCCCGCGTCCTGGTCGACCGGCTGTGGCCCCGTGGCGTGGCCAAGGCCGACGCGCACGTCGATCTGTGGCCCAAGGAGGTCACCCCGTCGACGGAACTGCGGCGCTGGTTCCACGGCCCTGAGGGGACGTACGACCTGTTCCGCCGCCGCTACGAGGCCGAGCTCACCGCGCCCGACGCCGCGGCGGCGCTGGAGCGGCTGCGCGAGCTCGCCGCCACCGGCCCGCTCACCCTGCTCACCGCCGTCAAGGACCCCGCCCACAGTCATACCGCGGTGCTCGTGGATCATCTGCGCGGCCGTCATCCGGCGTGACCTCCGCCTCCTCAGGGTCGATACTGCCGACATCTGCTTGGCTTCCCTGGAGGTAGGCGTGAGAATGCTGATCAATGTCGCCGAGACGGTGGTCCCGGACGCGCTGCGGGGCATGGCCGTGGCCCACCCTGAGCTGACCGTGGACGTCGAGAACCGGGTGATCGTCCGCAGGGACGCCCCCGTCGCCGGCAAGGTCGGGCTCGTCTCCGGCGGCGGCTCGGGGCACGAGCCGCTGCACGGCGGGTTCGTGGGTCCTGGCATGCTGTCGGCGGCCTGCCCCGGTGAGGTGTTCACCTCACCCGTGCCGGATCAGATGGTGCGGGCGGCGGCGGCCGTGGACAGCGGCAGCGGCGTGCTGTTCGTCGTGAAGAACTACACCGGCGACGTACTGAACTTCGACATGGCCGCCGAACTCGCCGAGGACGAGGGCATCCAGGTCGCCAAGGTCCTCGTCAACGACGATGTGGCGGTGACCGACAGCCTCTACACGGCGGGGCGGCGCGGTACCGGCGCCACCCTGTTCGTCGAGAAGCTGGCGGGGGCCGCCGCCGACGAGGGGGCTCCCCTGGAGCGGGTCGAGGCGATCGCCCGTCAGGTCAATGAGAGCTCCCGGAGTTTCGGGGTCGCGCTGAGCGCCTGCTCGACGCCCGCCAAGGGCGGACCCACCTTCGATCTCCCGCCCGGAGAGCTGGAGTTGGGCATCGGCATCCATGGCGAGCCGGGCCGTGAGCGGCGCGCGATGATGACCTCTCGGGAGATCGCGGATTTCGCCGTCGGCGCCGTACTCGACGATCTGCGACCGCGGAACCCGGTGCTGGTGCTGGTCAACGGCATGGGCGCGACCCCGCTGATCGAGCTGTACGGCTTCCACGCCGAGGTCCAACGCGTACTGACTGAGCGTCAAGTGGCCGTCGCACGGGTCCTGGTCGGCAACTACGTGACCTCGCTCGACATGGCGGGCTGCTCGGTGACGCTCTGTCAGGTCGATCAGGAACTGCTGCGGCTGTGGGACGCTCCGGTGCGCACCCCCGCCCTACGCTGGGGCGTGTGACGACCGATGCGAGGAGGACATGTGCTCGACGCCGACTTCTTCCGCCGCTGGATGACGGCCGCCGCGGCGGCCGTCGACCGCGCGGCCGACCAGCTGACCGAGCTGGACTCGGCGATCGGAGACGCCGACCACGGCAGCAATCTGAAGCGCGGGTTCGCGGCGGTGACTCAGGCCGTCGCCGCCGAGGACCCGCGGACGCCGGGAGCCGTACTGGCCCTGGCCGGACGCCAGTTGATCTCCAAGGTGGGCGGGGCGTCCGGACCGCTGTACGGCACGCTGCTGCGCGGTACGGGCAAGGCGCTCGGCGACGCCGCCGAGGTCTCCGCGGCCGAGCTGGCCGAGGCGCTGCGCACCGGCGTGGCGGCGGTGGGCAAGCTGGGCGGCGCGGTCGCGGGCGACAAGACGATGCTGGACGCGTTGATCCCGGCGGCCGACGCGCTGGACGAGTCGTTCGACGCGGCCAGCGCGGCCGCCGAGAAGGGTGCCCTGGCCACCACGCCTATGCAGGCCCGCAAGGGCCGTGCGAGCTATCTCGGCGAGCGCAGCATCGGCCACCAGGACCCCGGCGCCACCTCGTCGGCGCTCCTGATCGCCGCGCTGGCGGAGACGGCCCGATGAGCGCGGAGCAGCGGGTCGGCGTCGTCCTGGTCTCGCACAGCGGACCGGTCGCCGCCGCGGTCGCCGAGTTGGCGAAGGGGCTCGCGGGCGGCGGGGACACCGCTCCCGTGGCACCGGCCGGGGGTGTCGAGGACGGCGGGCTCGGCACCAGCGCGGAGCTGATCGCCGAAGCGGCGCGCTCCGTCGACCAGGGCGCGGGCGTCGCCCTGCTCGTGGACCTCGGCAGTGCCGTCCTCACGGTGAAGTCGCTGCTCGCCGACGGCGATGAGCTGCCCGGCGGCGCCCGGCTGGTGGACGCGCCGTTCGTGGAGGGCGCGGTCGCGGCCGTGGTCACCGCGTCCGCCGGTGCGGATCTGGACGCGGTGGAGGCCGCGGCCGGGGAGGCGTACGCGTACCGCAAGGAGTGACCGGGCCGCACAGGGCTCGCCTGAGCCGGAGCCGTCCCCGGACCGAACGCTTCCGGGGCGGCTCCGGCTCCGCGACGGCGGCTCCGGCTCCGCGACGGGCTGCCGCAGACGCGGCTGAGGCTCCTGGCGGCGGACAGGGGCGAGCGCTCGGCCGCGCCGCTCGGCGCCGCGGGCGTCTACTGGGCTGGCGCTGGCGCGGGGGCGAACCAGGTGGGCGCGTCGGCCAGGGCCTGCTTGATGCGGAACAGCCCGAACTCCTCCAGCTCGGGCAGCGCGTCCACCGCGAACCACGCCACGTCGAGGGATTCGTCGTCGTTCGCCCGCGCCTCGCCGCTCACCGCGCGGCAGCGCACGGTGATGTCCATGAACTGGCAGACGTCGCCGTTCGGGTAGGTGAGCGGCTCGCGGGCCTGCACCAGCACGATCCGCTCGACCTCGCAGCGTACGGCCGTCTCCTCGTACACCTCGCGGACGGCGCATGCCGCGGGCTGCTCCCCCGGCTCCGGGATGCCGCCGATCACCGCCCACCTGCCGGTGTCGGTCCGCCTGCCCAGCAGCACGCGGCCCTCGTCGTCGAAGACGATCGCCGTCACGCCGGGCAGGCTCAGCAGCTGGTGTCCGGCGGTGGCCCGGATGTCGCGGATGAAGTCGGGAGTTGCCATGCCCCCGACCCTAGGTCCTGTCGTCAAACTCCCGCCGTCGCCCGGAGGGCGGCCCTGCGCCCGCTGCGAAGCAGCTGATGTCACCGAGGTGCGTGCTCTCGGCGTGCCGGGGGCACGTCCTCGTACTGGACGTACTCGGGCTTGTGCCCGGTGCGGCGAGAGTGCGCCCGCCGCGAGGGGGGTACCTCCCGCTCGAGCGAAGCCGAGAGTGGGGGGAGGCTGATGTCACCGTGGCGTCGCGGGGCAGGCGGGAGTTTGACGACAGGGCCTAACCGGCCCTGGTGCGCCCCGGACCTGGTGTTCGGATCGTCCGGGGCTCAGGCGGTTCGGTCCCGCCGCGCGCGTACGGCCAGCGCTCCCGCCCAGCCGAGCCCCGCGACGCCCAGCGCCGCCAGGATCAGCTCCGGCACGACGCCGAGGCGCGTCGCGGGCGTGAGCGAGGAGCGCAGCGGCACCTCGGCCACCAGCGAGTCGGCCGTGAAGAGCTCCGTCTGCTGCACGATCTGGCCGTCCGGCATGATCACGGCGCTGACGCCGCTGGTGACGGGCACCAGCACGGGGCGGCCGTGCTCGACGGCGCGCACCCGGTCCATGGCGAGCTGCTGGTAGGTCATCTGGCTGCGCCCGAACGTCGCGTTGTTGCTGGGCACCGACAGGATCTGCGCGCCTGCCCGCACCTGGTCCCGTACGACGCCGTCGAAGGCGGCTTCGTAGCAGGTGACGGGGCCGACGGCGGCGCCCGCCATGTCGAAGACCTGGGTGCGGTCTCCGGGGACGAAGCGGCCCGCCCGGTCGACGTCGGAGCTGAAGATCCGGAAGAAGGACCGGTAGGGCATGTACTCGCCGAACGGCTGGAGCTGCCGCTTGTCGTAGTAGGCGCCGGGTCCGGTCTCCGGATCCCAGAGGATCTGGCGGTTGCGGGGGGTGCCGTCGTCGGCCTCGGCGACCGCGCCGACCGAGATCGGCGCCTTGATCGCGCGTGCGGCCCGGTCGATCACCGCGCGGGCGTCGGGGTTGGCGTACGGATCGATGTCGGAGGAGTTCTCCGGCCACAGGACCAGGTCGGGCTGCTCGGCCTCGCCCCGCTCGACGCGCTCGGCGAGCCGCTCGGTCTCCCGTACGTGGTAGTCGAGTACGGCGCGGCGCTGGGCGTTGAAGTCCAGGCCCAGACGCGGCACATTGCCCTGGATCACCGCGACGGTGGCGGTGCCGTCCTCCGCCGTGGTGTCGACCAGCGGCAGCGCGGCCACCCCGGCGACGACGGGGGCCGCGGTCAGCGCGGCGGCGAGTGCGACGCCGCCGTCCCGCACGCGGCGTGACCGCGCCAGCCGCCGCACCAGATCGCTCAGGCCGAAGCCGCACAGCACGACGGCGAAGCCGAGCAGCGGGGTCCCGCCGAGGGCCGCGAGCGGCGTGAACACGCCTTCGGGCTGGCCGAAGGCGACCTTGCCCCAGGGGAATCCGCCGAACGGGAAACGGGCCCGTGCCGCCTCGGCCGCGATCCACACGCCCGAGGCCCACAGCGGCCACAGCGGCAGCCGCGCGACCAGGGCGACGCCCACGCCTGCGGCCCCCAGGAACAGCGCCTCGACCAGGGCGAGCGCGACCCACGGCAGCGGTCCGACGTCGGTGCCCGTCCAGGACAGCAGCGGCAGCAGGAAGCCCAGGCCGAAGAGCCAGCCGAGGCCGAACGCGGCCTTCCAGGCGCGGCCGCGCAGGCACCAGGCGAATCCGGCGAGCGCGGGCACCGCCAGCCACCACAGGGGGCGCGGCGGGAAGCTCGCGTACAGCAGCGCTCCGGAGAGCACCGCCGCGCCGGGCCGCCGCAGCCTCCGGAGCCGCCGCAGCGTCCGCTGGCCGCGCGCCACGGTCGCGGGCTCGGGGCGCGGGGCGGGCCGCTCGGGCACGTCTGTCGAGGTGGTGGCTGTCACCTCGCGGAGTCTACGGCGCGGGACTGACACACCCACACCCTGGCCCGCGCGCAGCCGGGCAGCGGCCCGTGGACGCGGTGCGCACACCACTGCCGCATCGTTCCTGCGCGATATCCGCACACATCCTGCCGCCAGCCGTTACGGTGTGCCCGAGTCCCTGCCCTCCGGCCGGATCGATCCGGCCACGGTGTCCGGGACCCGTCGGGGGCTGGGGTGGACGGGGTAGACGGGGGCGAGCGGATGGCTTCGGCCGCGCGACCGGGGGTACGGGAGCGGCGCGCCACGGCGGACAGCGCCGGTGTCGCCGTGCTCGGGGCCTGCGCGGCGTGGTCGCTGATCACGGCCGCGGCGAGCGGCGGCAGGCCGGAGGGGGTGCTGCTCGCGGTGCTCGCGGTGGCCGCGGGCTATGCGGGCGGGCGGATCTGCGGGGCGCTGCTGCCCGCCGCCGCCTGCGGGGCGGCGGCGCTGGCCGCGCTGGGTCTGGCGGCCTCCTCGTCACAGGGTGTCCCCGGCTCGGGTGCCGCTCCGCCGCTGGGACACACGGGCGCGGCCGCCGCGCTGCTGATCCTGGCGGCCGGTGCGGCCTGCTGCGGGGCGTGGGCGTCCCGGCGGCCCGCCGCGCGCGTGGCGCTGCGGCTGCTGGCGGTCGCGGTGGCGGGCGTCGCGCTGGCGCTGGGCTCGATGGCGGGATTCGCAGGAGCCGCAGGGGTGCTGCTGTGCTCCCTCGCCGCGGCCAGGATGCGCTACCGCGCGCTGGGTCTCGCGGGCTGCGCGCTGGCCACGGTCGTGGTGACGGGGCTGTCCTGGGCGGTCGCCGATGACGTACTGCCGGACGGCCTCGCGGTGTCCCTGGAGGGGCAGCTGACACAACACCGGGTGCTGTTGTGGCAGGACGCGCTGACGCTGGCCGGGAACGATCCGGCGCTGGGCGTGGGACCCGGCAGGTTCGGGGAGCTCAGTGACGCGGCCGGGCGGAGTCCGCACGGCGACAGCCGACCGCATTCGGCGGCGCTTCAGCAGGCCGCTGAGCAGGGTGTGGTGGGGGTGGTGCTGCTGGCGGCGGTGTTCGGGTGGCTGCTGTACGCCCTGTGGTGTTCGTGCCGCCCGACGCCGGTGGTGCTGACGGCGGCCGCCGCGCTGACCGGCCTCGCGGTGCTGGCCTCGGTCGGGAACGCGCTGAGCTTCACCCCGGTGACGGCGGGCGCGGGGCTGCTCGCGGGACTCGCGACGTCCCGCCCCTGGGCGACGCCCTGACTCCCCCGACGGACCCAGGCCACGCCACGCCTCCCCGGCAACCACCGCCACACGCTGGCCACACCCCGAGGCTGCACCCCGAGGCGACACCACGCGACGGCCGCACGCGACCGGGGCCGCGCGGTGGCCACCACGCGGCGGCACCGCGCGACAACTGCTGTACCCGACCGAAACTGCTGTACCCGACCGGGCACCGCACGATGGTCGCACCGCACGGGGCCGTGTGGTGGCCGCGCGTAGGGGTACCACGCCGTGGCCGCACGCGAACCCGTGCCGTGCGATGGCCATACGCGACCGACGCCACGCGGCAGCCACACCGCGCGGCAGCCGTACGCGACTGGCGGCACGCGATCGCCCGCGTGACCCGGCACCGTGCGCGGCCGGTCGCGTGGTGGTCGTACGCGGTGGGTGTGCGGGGGCCAGGGGTCAGGTTCCGGGGGCCGGGCCCGCGAGGGCGCGCAGGCGGTCGCGGATGACGCGGACCGCTGCTTCGGCGTCGTCCACGGTGACCGTGAACTTCCGGCCTTCGCCGAGGTCCAGGACCACGCCCTCACCGCGCCGCACCACCACGGCGGTGCCCTTCTCCGGCCGCCACCGGTACCCCCAGCCGCCCCACTGCCGCGGAGTCACCCGCGGCGCGAAGTCGGCACCGACGACATGGCTCAGCGGAATGCGGCGGCGCGGCAGACCCATATGACCGCAGCGCACCTCCAGGCATTCCTGGTCCACGCGCACGGCCACATGGACGAACGCGAGCGTCCCGAAGAGCATCAGCAGGCCCGCCGCCACACAGCCCACGACGGCCATCAGCAGCGGGGCGAGCGCGGACGTCCAGGCGGGGTCGACGGCCAGCTCGATGCCCAGCGCCAGACACGCGGCGCCGACCGACGCCAGCAGCCACTGCATGCGGTTCGTCGCACGCCCGGTCCAGACCTCGGCCGGGGGCTCGCTCGCGTCCCGGCCGCTCTGGGGGTGGTACGTCATGCGAAGCAGGCTACTCGCGTTCCGCGCCGAAAGCAGGCCCTGGGACAGGCCGTCACCCTCACGGACGGGGGACGTTCAGCGCGCCGTGCTGACGGCCGCGAGCCGCGCGCCGTCGGCGTAGGTCAGCGCGGGTCCGGGCAGCTCGCCCGCCCGGCCGCTGAGCAGCACGGTGAGCCGCCCGGTGGGGGCCGCGTCGGGCTGTGCGGACGCACCGGCCCTGCGCAGCGCCTGGGCGGCGACCGCGTCGGCGCTGCCGTGCAGCACGAGCGGCGCCAGGCCGGGGCCGCGCACCGCGGCGCGGATGCGCTCCGCCACCAGCTCGTAGTGCGTGCAGCCCAGGACGACGGCCCGGACGTCCGGCGGGGTGCGCCGGGCCGCGGCGGCGACGGCCTGCTCGACGGCGACCTCGTCGGCCTGCTCGACGGCGTCGGCGAGGCCGGGGCAGGGCACCTCGGTCACCTCGACGCCGCCGGCGAACTCGCGGATCAGACCCCGCTGGTAGGGGCTGCCGGTGGTGGCGGGGGTGGCCCAGATCGCGACCGGGCCGCCGCCGGCCGCGGCGGGCTTGATCGCGGGCACGGTGCCGATGACGGGCAGTTCCGGCTCCAGCCGCGCCCGCAGCGCGGGCAGGGCGTGTACGGACGCGGTGTTGCAGCCCACGATCAGCGCGTCGGGGCGGTGCGCGGCGGCCGCTTCGGCCACGGCCAGTGCGCGCTCGGTGAGGTCCTCGGGCGTACGCGGCCCCCAGGGCATCCCGTCCGGGTCCGAGGAGACGACGAGATCGGCGTCGGGCCGCAGGCGGCGTACCGCCGCGGCGGCCGGGAGCAGGCCGATTCCGGAGTCCATGAGCGCGATCTTCACCCGGTCACTTTAGACGATCGGCGCTGTCGGGCCCCAGGCGCGGGGCGCGCTCCGTCGCGTGGGGCACACTCCCGTCCATGAGCGCTCTCGCGTGGACCGCCGTCGTGTCGTTGACCGCCTGGCTCTGGCTGCTGCTGGGTCAGGGCTTCTTCTGGCGTACGGACGTACGCCTGCCGCCGCGCCGTGACCCGGCCGGGTGGCCGTCGGTCTGTGTGATCGTCCCGGCCAGGGACGAGGCCGCCGTACTGCCCGAGAGTCTGCCGTCGCTGCTGGCCCAGGACTATCCGGGGCGGGCCGAGGTCGTCCTGGTCGACGACGGCAGCTCGGACGGCACCGGGCGGCTGGCCCGTTCGCTCGCCGGGCTGCACGGCGGGCTGCCGCTGACCGTGACGTCGCCGGGCGAGCCGCCCGCGGGATGGACGGGGAAGCTGTGGGCGGTGCGGCACGGCGTCGCACACGCGCGTGCGGCGCGGTCCGGGACCCCGGAGTATCTGCTGCTGACGGACGCGGACATCGCCCATGCCCAGGACAGCCTGCGCACGCTGGTGGCCGCGGCCCGCACCGGGGGCTTCGACCTGGTGTCGCAGATGGCGCGGCTGCGCGTGGCGAGCCGGTGGGAGCGTCTTGTGGTGCCCGCGTTCGTGTACTTCTTCGCGCAGTTGTATCCGTTCCGGTGGGTGTCACGGGCGGGGTCCAGGACCGCGGCCGCGGCGGGCGGCTGCGTCCTGCTGCGCACGGAGGCCGCCGAACGGGCGGGCGTTCCCGACGCGATCCGGCAGGCCGTGATCGACGATGTGGCGCTCGCCCGCGCCGTGCGGCGCGCGGGCGGGCGGATCTGGCTCGGCCTGGCCGACCGTGTGGACAGCGTCCGGCCTTATCCGCGGCTGGGCGATCTGTGGCGGATGGTGTCGCGCAGCGCCTACGCGCAGCTGCGGCACAGTCCGGCGCTGCTGCTCGGCACGGTCGCCGGACTCGCCGTGGTGTATCTCGCGCCGCCCGTCGCGCTGGTCGCGGGCCTGCTCGGCGGCGACGGGCACGCGGCCGCCGCGGGGGGCGCGGCGTGGCTGCTGATGACGGCGACGTATCTGCCGATGCTGCGCTACTACGGCCAGCCGCCGTGGCTCGCGCCGCTGCTGCCCGCGACCGCCTCCCTGTATCTGCTGATGACCGTGGACTCCGCGGTCCAGCACTACCGGGGGCGGGGCGCGGCGTGGAAGGGGCGCACCTACGCACGCCCCGAACGCGCCACGCCGACGCCCGATCGCTAGCGGCGGCCCGTGCGCGGCCGTCGGCCGGGCACGGGCTGTCCGGGCGTCACTTTCGGCCGGGCGTCCACTGCATGCCCCAACCGTAGGTGTAGTCCATGGTGCGCTGCGGGCTGACGCCGCGCTCGGGGATCAGATAGCGGGCCTCGCGCCGCACCTGGAGGTCGCCGCCCTCGTTGGTGATCAGCGCGAGGGAGCACACCGGTGACGGGACGTTGCACTCGTCGAGGAAGAACTCGATCGGCGCGCCGTGCTGCGGCTGGAGGGTGACCGTGGCATTGAGGTCGGCGAAGCTGTTCGCGCCCTCGTAGATGGTCACGAAGATGACGATCCGTCGGAACTTGTCCTTGTGGTCGAGGTTGATCGTGAGGTTCTCGCCGGTGTCGACGGCTCCGGTGCGGTCGTCTCCGTCGAGTTGCATGAACGGCGGCTGGTGCAGCGCGCCGAAGGCGTTGCCCAGCGCCTGCACCACGCCCTTGGTGCCGTCGGTGAGTTCGAACAGGGCGCACAGGTCGAGGTCGAGCGGGGGCCGCATGGCCCGGCTCAGCTTGCTGCCCCAGCCGCCCTTGGTCTGCGGGCGCATCTGCCAGTTGAGGTTGACCCGCATCGCGCCGGATGTGCCGCCCTGCTTGGACAGCGAGACGGTCGGGGCCGCCTTGGTGAGCGTGACCTTGCTGAGGCTGACGGGGGCGGCGGCCGCGGGCGGCGGCACCGGGGGCTGCGCGGCGGCCGGCGGCGCGGGCGCGACC